>JAFUWR010000167.1 GCA_017471125.1 Clostridia bacterium
ACGGCGGCGGCGGTCCCGGTGGAGGGCACGAGGCCGATCTGCTCGGGGTAGCTGCCGGGCATCCACTTGACGCTGCCCATGTTGATGGAGTACCGGGCGATCTTTTTAAGGAGCGCGGTGCCCTCCTTGGCGGCAAGTATGTAGGGCTGGAAGTCGTTCTTCTTGGGGTTGCCGGACACCAGGCAGGGGATGATGTTGATGCCCCCGTCGGAGACCTGGCCGTCCTCGACGATGAACTGCTGCTGGAAGATCATGGCCCGCTGGTCGGAGGGCACGGTGTTGCCGCCGAAGCAGAAGTTGCCGAGGGAGTAGGCGATGTACTTGCCCTTGTACAGCTCCACGCCGCCGAACACGTGGGGATGGGTGCCGATGACCAGGTCCGCGCCGGCGTCCACGATGGCGTGGCCCATGGACTTCTGGTCGCTCATGGCCTCGTAGTGCATCTCGCGGCCCCAGTGGAAGTTGACGATCAGCAGGTCGCAGTCGGCGCGCTCCCGTTGGACGGCGGCGACGACCTCATCCTGCTTGTTGGCCCACTTGTCGAAGCCCAGCGCCGTGACGCGCACGCCCTTGATGGTGGTGTGGTAGACCTTGTCGTACACGCAGTAGCCCAGCCCGGCGTCGTCCAGGGACTGGAGCGTGCGGTCGAAGCCCTCCTGGCCCATGTCCAGGTTGTGGTTGTTGGCGTAGTTGCACAGCTCCACGCTGGCCCCGGTCAGGATCGCCGTCCACTCGGGATCGCCCCGGAAGCAGATGCCCGACTTGGTGGTCATGGTGCCCACGTCCGTCAGCGGGCCCTCGAGGTTCACGACGGTCAGGTCGTCCGACGCGAACAGGTCCTTGACGTTCTTGAGGAAGTAGTCGTAGCCGTTCTCGTCCACGTACTTCTTGAACACCTTGTAGGTGTCGTGCTTGAGGCAGCCGCCGAGGGTGCAGTCGCCCGCCGCGGTCAGGGTGATGGTTACCGGGCCGTCGCCGTACAATTCGTCCTCCGCCACGGGCTGGACCTCGGCGTCCGCCGCGTCCGCGTCGTCGAAGGTCACGAAGCCATCGTCGGCGGGCGCAAGGTCGTCGCCGTCGTCCTCAAAGGCAGTTTCCTCCGCCGCAGGCTCCTCTGTGGGCGCGGGCGTGGGCGTCGCGGGAGTCTCGGGCGTGGGCGCAAGGTCCATCGCTGCCGCGCCGTCCGCCACGGTCCAGGTGGTCGCCCGGTCCAGCGGGCGGTTCAGGTTCGCCATCAGGATCAGGCAGACCACACACACCGCCGCCACCGCGCCGATGGCGATGCCCCGGCGCATGGACTGCCTGCGGCGGGCGAGCCTGCGCTTCTGGGCCGCGGTCAGCTTCCCCTTTTTCGTCGTCTTTCTGGCCATAGGTGCCTCCATATTTGCGTCATATTATGAAATAATTATACTATTTAATGTCATGATCTGCGTTATAAAGCGGTTAAAAGAGTGAGGCGGAGGCGTCGCCGGCAAAGGAAAACGCCCCCGAAGGGGCGTTTTTTTACGCGGGTCATATCGGCATGGCGTTGTTTTTCTTGTCGAGCACGCTGTTGTCGAGGCCGACCTGCTTGGCCTGGCGGTTCTGGAAGAACTTCTCGGCCACCTGCGGGAACAGGGCGTAGCTGAGCACGTCCTCCTCCTGGGTGTAATACTGGCCCATCTCCTTCTTGAACTCGTCGAGATGCTTGACGCCGTAGGACTTGTCGTCCACGGGGCGGCTGGTGATGATCTTCTGGTCGCCGATGACCTTCTTGCGCACCGCCTCGTTGACGGGCGCGGGCAGGCGACCGTACTCGCCGCGCATGAGGCCCTGGCTCTCCTTGGGGCACATCTTGTAGCGCTCGCCGGTGATGACGTTCATCACGGCCTGGGTGCCGACGATCTGGCTGGTGGGGGTGACCAGCGGCGGGTAGCCGAAGTCCTCGCGGACCCGCGGCACCTCGGCCAGCACCTCGTAGAGCTTGTCGGACTGGCCGGCCTGCTTGAGCTGGTTGATGAGGTTGGACAGCATGCCGCCCGGCACCTGGTATTTCAGCGTGTTCACGTCCACGCGCAGCACCTTGGGATCGAGGATGCCCTGATCCTGGAGCTTCTGGGCGACGCCGCGGAAGTGCTCGGTGGCCTGGGTGATGAGGTTCAGGTCCAGGCCGGTGTCGTACTCGGTGCCCGCCAGGGTGGCGACCAGCGGCTCGGTGGCCGGCTGGGAGGTGCCGTTGCCCAGGGGGGACAGCGCGCAGTCCACGATGTCCACGCCCGCCTCGATGGCCTTGAGGTTGCACATGTCGCCGATGCCGGCGGTGTTGTGGGTGTGCAGGTGCACCAGAGTGGTGGGCTTCAAAGCCTCCTTCAGCTTCTTCACCAGCGAGAAGGCCTTGTAGGGCAGCAGCAGGTTCGCCATGTCCTTGATGCAGATGTTGTCCGCGCCCATCTTCTCGAGCTCCAGCGCCAGGTTCACGAAGTACTCCTCCGTGTGCACGGGGCTGATGGTGTAGCTGAGCGCCACCTCGCAGATGCCGCCGTACTTCTTGGTGGCGCGGATGGCGGGCTCCAGGTTGCGGGTGTCGTTCAGGGCGTCGAAGATGCGGATCACGTCGATGCCGTTCTTGATGGACAGGCGGGTGAACTCGTCCACCACGTCGTCGGCGTAGTGCCGGTAGCCCAGGATGTTCTGGCCGCGGAACAGCATTTGCAGCTTGGTGTTGGGCAGCGCCTTCTTCAACTGGCGAAGCCGCTCCCAGGGGTCCTCGTTCAGGAAGCGCAGGCAGCTGTCGAACGTCGCGCCGCCCCAGCACTCCAGGGAATAATAGCCAACCTTGTCCAGCACCTCGCAGGCGGGCAGCATGTCCTCCAGGCGCATGCGGGTCGCGGCCTGGGACTGGTGCGCGTCACGAAGGATGGTTTCGGTAATCATTACTTTGCCCATTTGAAACTCCTCCTGTATCAGATAGAGGTGAGTGATGCGAACTCCCTCCGGCCCTTCGGGCCACCTCCCTCAAGGAGGGAGGCTTTTGGCGCCGGACCGCAAGGCTACTTCAAGAGGGAAGGCTTGGCGTAGCGGGCTGGAGGGCTCCCTCTCCGAGGGAGCTGTCAGCCGTCAGGCTGACTGAGGGAGTAGGTCGATCAACCGAACAGCGCGATGAACACGCCCGCCGCGACGGCGGAGCCGATGACGCCGGCCACGTTGGGACCCATGGCGTGCATCAGCAGGAAGTTGCCGGGGTCCTCCTCCTGGCCGACCTTCTGGGACACGCGGGCCGCCATGGGGACGGCGGACACGCCCGCGGAGCCGATCAGGGGGTTGATGGTGCCGCCGGACAGCACGTTCATCAGCTTGGCCAGCAGCACGCCGCCGGCGGTGCCGCAGCCGAAGGCCACCACGCCCAGCACGACGATGTACAGGGTCTGGGGCGTCAGGAAGGACGAGCCGGTGGTGGTCGCGCCGACGGTCAGGCCCAGGAAGATGGTGACGATGTTGCACAGCTCGTTCTGCGCGGTCTTGGAGATTCGCTCCACCACGCCGCAGACGCGCATCAGGTTGCCCAGCATCAGCATGCCGATCAGGGTGGCGGCGTCGGGCAGCAGCAGGGAGACGATGATCGTCACGGCGATGGGGAAGATGATCGTCTCGGTCTTGGAGACCTGGCGCAGCTGGCCCATGCGGATGGTGCGCTCCTTGTGGGTGGTCAGCGCCCTCATGATCGGGGGTTGGATGACGGGCACCAGGGCCATGTAGCTGTACGCCGCCACGGCGATGGGGCCCAGCAGGTGCGGGGCCAGCTTGCCGGTGAGCCAGATGGCGGTGGGGCCGTCCGCGCCGCCGATGATGCCGATGGCGCCCGCTTCAGCGGAGGAAAACCCGAAGAGGAAGTAAGCGCCGATGAAGGTCATGAAAATGCCCAGCTGCGCCGCCGCGCC
>JAFUWR010000168.1 GCA_017471125.1 Clostridia bacterium
CCTAACCCCCTCCCGGTTCCCGATTTGGGAATCGTCATGGATACACCGTGGGAATCGTCGTGGTTCCCGGTATGGTTCCCATCGTGGTTCCCGACGCTGTTCCTGTTACTGTTCCCAGCCCTATTCCTGGCTGCTGTTCCCTCTTCCTGAAACCACTTCCAATGGGCTGGAGCCCTTGGTATTACGGCATTTTAAAGCTGCATGAGGTGGTCTATGGAGGGGACGGAGAAGGTGCCGATATGGGTTCCTGCGACGATGCTGTTACTGCTCCCGAACAGGGTTCCCGGGATGTTTCCCAAATTGCTCCCGCATGGTTCCGATACGGTTCCCAGTATCTGTTTTTGGGAACAAAAAGGCTCCGGAAGCGGTGCCTGAGCACGGTTCCCGGAGCTGGTTTCTATGATGTTTTTCGCGGGGTCAAAGGGAAAACTTTTTTGCCCCTAAAAGGGAAAACGAGGTTGCCCCTTGACATTTTTTCTTATTCCCACTCGATCGTCGCGACGGGCTTGGGGGACAGATCGTAGAGGACGCGATTGACGCCCTTGACCTCATTGAGGATGCGGTCGGTGATCTTAAGGAGGACGGGCCAATCGACCTGTTCGACGGTGGCAGTCATGGCGTCGACGGTATTGACGGCGCGGAGGATGACGGGCCACTCGAAGCAGCGGGCGTTATCGCGCACGCCGGTGGAGCGGAAGTCGGGCACGACGGTGAAGTACTGCCAGACCTTGCCGCGCAGTCCGGCCTTGTCGAACTCGTCGCGCAGGATGGCGTCGGCCTCGCGCACGGCCTCGAGGCGGTCGCGGGTAATGGCGCCCAGGCAGCGCACGCCCAGGCCGGGGCCGGGGAAGGGCTGGCGATAGACCATGGAATCGGGCAGGCCCAGGGCGACGCCGCAGGCGCGTACCTCGTCCTTGAAGAGCATCTTCAGCGGCTCCACCAGCTCGAATTTCAGGTCCTCGGGCAGGCCGCCCACGTTGTGGTGGGACTTGACCATCTTGGCGGTCTTGGTGCCGGACTCCACGATGTCGGGATAGATGGTGCCCTGGCCCAGGAAGTCGATGCCGTCCAGCTTGCGGGCCTCCTCCTCGAACACCCGGATGAACTCCGCGCCGATGATCTTGCGCTTCTGCTCGGGGTCGGCCACGCCGGCCAGCTTGTCGAGGAAGCGGTCCACGGCGTCCACGTAGATCAGGTTCGCGCCCAACTGGTTGCGGAACACCTCGACCACCTGCTCGGGCTCGCCCTTGCGAAGCAATCCGTGGTTCACGTGCACGCAGGTCAGCTGGTCGCCGATGGCGCGGATCAGCAGCGCCGCCACCACGGAGGAATCCACGCCGCCGGACAGGGCCAGCAGCACCTTCTTGTCGCCCACCTGCTTCTTGATCAGCTCGATCTGGTCGGCGATGAAGTTGTCCATGTTCCAGTTGGCCTCGGCCTTGCAGACGTCGAACACGAAGCCGCGCAGGGCGTCCTTGCGGGTGGCCTCGTCCGCGGGCCAGTTATCGACGGTCCGGTCGGCGTGCCTGGCCTTGTGGTCCGCCGCCATCAGCGGAAGGCCACTTTCGTACACGGCGTCGGAGGCGTCGATCTCCACGCCGTCCACCACGCGGTTGACGCCGCCGTTCAGCACGATGCCCTTCACGTTCGGCAGCGCCTTGAGCTGCTCGGCGGTGATGTCGTGGGGATGGATCTCCGTGTACACGCCAAGGGCGCGGATGTCGCGGGCGATCAGTGTGTTCTCCTTGCTGCCGAGGTCCAGAATGACGATCATGTCCTGCTGCATAATGTGCCTCCCCCTATGTGATTTCATAGTTTTATTGTATCACTCCCCCGCCCCGCCCGTCATTAAACGCAAGTTACATCGCCGCGATTTTCTGATTGACGAACGGCGGGGAGAAGTATACAATAGAGACAGAGAATGTGGGGTGAGCCTATGGTCGGATTGATACTCGAGGGCGGCGGCATGCGCGGGGCGTTCACCGCGGGCGTGCTGGACTGCTGGATGGAGCGCGGACTGTACCTGCAAAACGTCTACGGCGTGTCCGCGGGCGCGTGCCAGGCGTGCAGCTACCTGTGCCATCAGCCCGGGCGCGGGCTCCGGGTGTGGACCGACTACGTCCACGACCCGCGGTTCTGCTCGATGCAGTCCCTGCTCAAGACCGGCGACCTGTTCGGCGCTGAGCTGAACTACGACCTGGTGCCCCGCAAGCTGGACCCGCTGGACAACGACGTGTTTATCCAGAGCGGGGCGCGGTTCACCGTGGTGCTGACCGACGTGGAGACCGGCCGTCCCGTGTACGCGCCCATCCGGGACATGTTCGACGGCATCGAGGCCGTGCGGGCGTCGGCGTCGCTGCCGCTGATCTCCAACATGGTGGAGTATCGGGGGCGGCGCTACCTGGACGGCGGCGTGTCGGACTCCATCCCCATCCGCAAGGCCATCGCCGACGGCTTCAAAAAGAACGTGCTGGTGCTCACCCAGGCCCCCGGCTACCGCAAGGCGCCCAACAAGGCACTGGGGCTGATGAAGCTCAAGTATAAGAAATACCCCAAGCTGGTGGACGCCGTCGCCCGCCGCCACGTCATGTACAACGACACCCTCGACTTCATCCAGGCCGAACAGGACGCCGGGCGGCTGTTCGTGCTCCGGCCGGACGAGACCCCCGAGGTGGGCCGCATCGAGAAGGACCCGGCGAAGCTGAAGCGGCTCCACGACATCGGCCACGCCGTCGCCGAGCGCGAATTCGACGCGCTGACGGCCTTCCTGGACGTTCCATAACGTTTTCTTATGTTCATATCGGAAATCCAAGCATAAGCCCCTCAACAATTAACATCTGTCCCGACCTCACAGCAAAGCGGCCTGATTTTTCGTCAGGTCGCCCTTATTTTCTGCTCCACATGTGGCATTTACCTCCGTTTTCGCCCGTTTTCGGCCCAAAACCTCGCCAGATCCCGTCCCGTTTACACGGAATTTTCACCGCCACAACGCGCGATACATTGACGCCATAAGCGCCGATGATTATACTATAAGCGTTGATATGAATTCAATAATCATTCGTGATGAAAGGGATGAGAGCATGACGATCTGGGAGGCGCTGTCGCTGCTGGGCGGCGTAGGGCTGTTTCTGTACGGCATGACGGTGATGTCCACAGGGTTAAAGAGCGCCGCGGGCGACAAGCTTCGGACGATACTGGAGAAGGTGACGGGCAACCGCGTGATGGCGGTGATGATCGGCATACTGGTGACAATGCTGATCCAGAGCTCGTCCGCCACGGACATGATGGTGATCGGCTTCGTCAATTCGGGGTTGATGGGCCTCGGGCAGGCGATGGGCGTCATCATGGGCGCGAACATCGGCACCACCATCACCGCGCAGATCACCGCCTTCAACCTGACGGCCTTCGCGCCGCTGATCCTGTTCGTCGGCGCGGTGGCGGCGCTCTTCATGAAGAAGCCGGTCCTTAAGCACATCGGCAGCGTGATACTGGGCTTCGGCATGCTGTTCGTGGGCATCGGCATGATCAAGACGGCCATCGGCTCCCTGTCCGACGACCCGACCTTCATCGGCCTGCTGTCGGCGCTGGACCATCCCGCGGCGGCGGTGCTGTTCGGCGTGGCATTCACGGCGCTACTGCAAAGCTCGTCCTCGTCCATCGTCATCTTCCAGGCCTTCGCCGTGGAGGGGCTGCTCAATTACCACCAGTGCGTGTACCTGGTCATCGGCGCGGCCATCGGCTCGGTGACGCCGAACCTGCTGGCGTCGCTGACCACCGACCGGGACGGCAAGCGCACGGCGCTGCTGAACCTGTACTTCAACCTGCTCCGGGCGGCGCTGCTGATCGTGGTCATCAACATCTTCCCCGGCGTCCTGTCGGCCATCCGACGGCTCTCGCCCCACAGCATCGGCCGACAGATCGCCAACACCCATACGCTGTTCGCCATCTTCGCGGTGGTCGCCCTCCTCCCCTTCACCGACCATATCGTGGCGCTCTCCCGGCGGACGCTGCCGCTGCTGCCCTCCGAGCGCCGAGCTATGGAGGACAAGAAGCTGGTGTACCTGGTGAACGCGGAGCAGAGCGTGCCCGCCGTGGCCATGCGGCAGGCGCAGATGGAGGTGGACCGCATGGGCAAGCTGGCCCGGGACAACCTGGCCGACGCCCTGCGCTACTTCTTCGACCCGTCGGACGCGGAATTGCGCCGCAAGATCGCGGACACCGAGGAGACCATCGACTACCTGAACCACGCCATCGAGGACAAGCTGGTGGAGCTTCGGTCGCTGCACATGTCCGACCGGGACGTGTTCCGGCTGTCGCGGATGGTCCTGGTGGTGTCCAACTTCGAGCGCATCGGCGACCACGCCGAGAACATCATGGAGTTCGCGGACCGCATGGCGGCGGCGAAGGTGACCATCTCCGAGGTGGCCTTGAACGAGCTTCGGACGATGGGCGACGCGGTGCTCGAGACCATCGACGTGTCCATGACCGTGTTCAGGGACGAGCGCTTCGACCTGCTGCCCAAGGCCGAGGCGCTGGAGCAGCGGGTGGACGACATGCAAGATCAGTACATCCAGAACCACGTGGACCGGCTGATGGTGGAGCAATGCGACCCGCTGGGCGGCGTCATCTTCACCGACATGTGCACCGACCTGGAGCGCTGCTCCGACCAGGGCATCAACATCGCCACCGCGCTCATACGCCGCACGGCATGAAAAGGCCCGCCTGCCGAGATGGCAGGCGGGTCGATCAATACTTTGTCGCGCGTTCCTTCCCCGTCACTCTCGCCCGTGCATCAGCTGCTTCTGGGCGTACATGTTCTTGTCGGCTTCATCCAACAGCTTCTTGTAATTGGTGGTGCCGATCTCCTCGGCGTAGGCGTAGCCCATGGACACGCTGATGTTCTCCCGGCGCTCGGCCTCCTCGAACCGGGCCATCATCTGGCCGAGGGATTCGGGGCTGCAATCCCGCACGATGGCGGCGAACTCGTCCCCGCCGAAGCGGAAGCAGTTCTCGCCGAAGCAGGAGGAGATGCAGTTCGCGGCGGATCGGATCAGCCGGTCCCCGGCCAGGTGGCCCAGGGTGTCGTTGGTGCGCTTCAGGTAATTCACATCGAACAGCAGCACCGCGGCGGAATAGCCGCTCTCCTCGGCCTCGAGCAGGTACTGCTCGAAGCGGTAGCGGTTGGGCAGGTTGGTCAGCGCGTCGGTCTCGGCGGCGGAGCGCAGTATGGCGTCCAGGGCGTCCCGGCGCTTCAACACGTCGTTATACGCGCCCGCCACCATGCGGACCTCCCCGAAGCCCTGGGTCTCGTTCAGGAAGCGGTTCTCGGGGATGAGCTGCACGAAGCCCTCGAGGGGGATCAAGATCTGCGTGTACAGCGTGGCGAAGGTGCCGATCAGTATCACGATGACGCTCAGCGTCACCGTCCACATGATGGAGCGATAGATGGCCACGCGCCTGCCGGTGACGGCGGACTGCTGGGCGGACTGCTGCTGGATGATGGCCACGCAGCCGTTGACGTTTTGCGAGACGCCCTGCTTGTTGAGCCCGTACACCGTGCCCAGCACCAGCGTCCGCGCCGCGGCCATCCGGGCCTCGTCGTCCATGGCCAGCTCCTCCTCCGTCAGCTCCACCATCGGGATCTGGGGCAGGGGCTGGATCTCCGGCCACGGGTACACCGACCGCACCAGCGACAGCGCGTGGATCTGGTTTGTGATCATGAACTGGGCGCAGTTGGACGCCTCCTCGAGCTGGGCGAAGGCGGCGGGGTCCACGTCGTAGGTCTTGAAGTTTTCGACGATGTTCGGGCCGCGATGGGCGTCTGTCTTAAGCTCGTTGGCGTAGCCCATCAGCGGGGTCAGGTTCGGCTCGCCTATCTCCGTCAGCGGCGCGAGCACGTAGTTGCTGGCCGTCTCCGACAGCAGGCTCGACCCCGCCAGCAGCGACGTGGCCTCCTGGGTGTAGTTCCCGGCGTTTTGCATGAGGGTGGAGAGCTGGCTGCTGGAGGTGTTGATCAGTATGATGACGACGACGATCATGACGTGGAGCACCGACAGGGCCAATACGATGGGCATCACCAGCTTGTTGGCGGATATGCCGCCGACGCGCCGCTGGAGCGTATTCTTCACGGACTTCACACCATCCTTTCGAGGACTGTGAGTTTCGTATCCATATTTATCAAACATTATCACCAATTTATATGAATATATTTATTATAACAGAAACGACCATCATCTGTCTACCTTTTGGCGAAAAAAGTGTGTGTATTTCTCTATCAAAAAAGCACTTGAAATCCCTAATCCCTTGTATTATAATAGGTTTAGAGGAATTAAGGGGGTGAGCGCATGATCTCGACGCGCGGGCGCTACGGCCTTCGGGTGATGGTGGACCTTGCGGAGCAGAACGCGGAGGGCTACGTGCCCTTGAACGAGATCGCGGAGCGCCAGCAGATCTCTATCAAGTACCTGGAGATCATATTAAAGACGCTGGTGCAGCACGGTCTTTTGAAGGGACACCGGGGCAAGGGCGGCGGCTACAAGCTGACCCGGAAGCCGGAGGAATACTCTGTGGGCGAGATATTGGAGCTGACGGAGGGCTCCCTCGCGACGGTGGCGTGCCTGCTGCCGGGCGCGGAGGCGTGCCCCAATTCGGGCCAGTGCCGGACGCTGCCCATGTGGCGGCGCTACGACGCGCTGACCCACGACTTCTTCTACGGCATGACCTTGAAGGACCTGGTCATCGAGGATCAGCAGGCGAACCAGGGCGACGGAGGGAAAATAGATGGCTGAGCGCACGATCTGGCTGGCCGGGGGCTGCTTCTGGGGCTGCCAGAAGTATTTCGACCTTCAAAAAGACGTCCTGCGCACGCAGGTGGGCTACGCCAACGGCCCGATGGAGAATCCCTCCTACGAGCAGGTCAAGGCCCACGCCGGGCACGCGGAGACGGTGCGGGTGACCTACGATGCGGACGCGCTGCCGCTTGAAAAGCTGCTCGAGGCGTACTTCAAGGTCATCGACCCCGTGTCCGTCAACCGACAGGGCGAGGACGAGGGCGTGCAGTACCGCACGGGCATCTACTATCAGGACCCCGCCGACCGCGCCGTGGCCGAGGCCGCCCTGTCCGCGCTGGCGAAGGGCTATGACCGGCCCCTCGCCGTGGAGCTCCTCCCCCTGCAAAACTTCTATGCCGCCGAGGAATATCACCAAAAGTATCTCGAGAAACACCCCGACGGGTATTGTCATATCCATTTTTGATGGTGTATAATGGTAGGAGGAACCCCATCATAACACGAAAGAAGGTTGCTTCATGAAGCGATCCCTTGCCCTGCTCACGGCGCTGTGCCTGCTGCTGACGTGCCTGGCCCTGGCGGAGCAGGCCGGCGACCTGTCCTTCCCCGCCAACGCGGAGCAGGTCGAGACGGCCGACGAGTATGTGGAGGCGCCCCCCGCCGAGGAGGTCCTGGACGACGACATCGAGGAGGCCCACGACGAGGTGGAGATGGAGCTGGTGGGCGACGCGCCCACGGCGGTCCCGGAGGTCACCCCCGAGGCCGTGCAGACCGTCACCCCGGAGCCGACCCTTGAGCCCACGCCCGAGCCGGAGACCGCGCCCCAGTTGAACCTGGACTATGAGATCGAGGGCTGGTATTACACCCTGTACGTGGGCGACATCGACGCCTACCTCGAGGACATCCCGCTGTACTTCGTCAACGGCGTCTATGACCTGCCGTGGATGGAGCTGACGGATTTCTGCGACCTGATGACCACCCTGGCCGCTGAGTTCCAGGGCGACGCGGACTACGACCTGTCCGTGGACGCCTCGGAGGAGGGCAAGGTCTACATGAACCGCGAGAACGACTACTACGCCCTGGCGGACTTCGTCAACGGCAAGGTCACGTTCAGCGACTTCGACGCCTTCTGCCATCCCTCGGCGGCGGGCCCGCTGCTGGACGCGCTGACGGAATCCGGGTTCAGCGAGTCCGGCGAGCCGGAGCTGTTCCAGCGGGTGCTGGACGCCTCCTATGACCGCTATGGCGTGAACCTGGTGCTGGACCTGGCGGCCTACGGCATCGACATGGTGGCCCAGGAGGGCGGCTACTACCTCCCCCTCCAGACCCTGAACGACTTCATCTGCCGCCCGACCACCGGCTACAACCTGCTGTTCAACGGCGACGCGCTGTTCCTGGCATCCCTGGGGCTGCTGGGCGACGACGAGGGCCACACGCCGCTGGGCGAGTACTACTACTCCGTCGATCCCGACACGCTGAGCGAACAGCTGGCCGACTACGGCTACTGCGAGCTGTGCCTGATGCTGGACAACCTGTACGGCCTGAAGGACGCCCACGACATCGACAGCTTCGACCAGCTCTTCTGGCAGATCGGCTACGACGAGCTGCTGAAGGACCAGGACGCCGTCGTCTCCGACACCGCGCTGGCGAGCTTTGTGCACCAGCACCTGGACGACATCCACTCCGGCTTCGGCGCGTGGTCCTGCAAGGCCGGCGCGGACCCGGACACCAAGGACGCCGAGGAACAGTTGGCCGAGGTGGGCGGCAGGCTGTTTGAAAACGGCATCTCCTACCGCCGCAGCGACGCCCAGGAGGAGCGCTTCCGCGCCGCCCGGGAGGTGGCCTATCCCGACGGCATCCCCGGCTACGAGGAGGTCGGCAACACGGCCTACGTCACCTTCGACACCTTCTCGATGTACGGCGATCCCGCCGACTACTATGCCGACCCGACCGCCGTTTCCGAAGAAGAGGACACCCTGTCCCTGCTGATCCGCGCCCACAAGCAGATCACCCGGCCCGACAGCCCCATCGAAAACGTGGTGCTGGATCTGAGCTGCAACACCGGCGGCGACGCCGAGGCCGCGGTTTTCGCGCTGGGCTGGTTCCTGGGCGACGCGCCGTTCAGCGTCAAGAACACCACCACCGGGGCGCTGTCCACCGCGTCCTACCGCGCCGACGTGAACCTGGACCGGACGTTCAACGAGGACGACACCGTCACGGACAAGAACCTCTATTGCCTGATCTCCCCGGTCAGCTTCTCCTGCGGCAACCTGGTGCCCGCCGTGTTCAAGAACACCCGGTCGGTCACCCTGCTGGGCCGGGCCTCCGGCGGCGGGAGCTGCATCGTCAGCCCCGTCTCCACCGCATGGGGCACGCTGTTCGACATCTCGGGCACCCTGCGGCTGTCCTTCATGCAGAACGGCTCCTTCTATGACATCGACCGCGGCGTCGAGCCCGACCTCTATATCGACGACCTCGCCGATTTCTATGACCGCGCCGCCCTGACAGATTATATCAATAAGCTGTTCTGATGTGAGATCATGAAGCGGCACTCTCCGATTTGGAAAGTGCCGCTTTTCTATGCCGGTCGCGGGCGCTGGGGGCAGCGCCCCTACATGGTTGAGGGAACAGAGGACATGAATCTCCTGCTGTCGCGCTGTCGTAGGTGCACCCATTTGATAGGGAACAGGGAACAGGCAACAGGGAACAGGATTACCCCGCTGCCGCTGTCGTAGGGGCGTCGTTGCGGCGCCCGCCGGGGGCCTGGGGACCTCATCCGTCACAGCCTGCGGCTGTGCCACCTTCCCCAACGGGGGAAGGCTTTTGGCCGCACACGATTGGCCTTCCCCTTCAGAGGAAGGTGCCCCCGAAGGGGGTGGATGAGGCCGTCCCCCAAATCTCAATCCTCAATTTTCAATTCTCAATTCCATCCAGCATCTCCACGACGCTATTGTCCTTCGCCTCCGCGACGTAGCGAATGATCTCTTTCAGCACTTCCTCCTCGCCGACCTCTCCGATCCCGCGGCAATAGGCCAAGCCCTCATCGTCCTCGGCGACGGTGCCCGACCGGGCGATGCCCAGCTCCCCCATGATGTCGATGAGCTTCCCGCCGGTGGCATGATCGAGCACGCCCATGTCCATCAGCTTCAACGTGAAGTCATAGGCGTTCAGGGGCTTGTCGGGCTTGGTATAGGGGGCGCACTCATAGTCGATGACGGTCTCCACCAGGTCGTCGTGGGTGCGGGGGAGGTCGTTTTCCAGATGGTGGGGCTGGGTCATGACGTGGCGGGTCTGGGCGGCCTGTTGGTCCATGAACAGGTACATGACCTGCTTGTCCATGTCGTGGACCCGCGCCCGCTCGAGCATCCGCGCCCGCAATCCGGGTTCTTTTATCAGCTTCTTCACGCAGTACTCGAACGCCCGCCGGTGCCGGTAGGTGTAGATCATCCACTCGCGGTTGCGCACGCGCATCCCTTCCTTCAAGCCCTCGCGATTCTTTGCACGAATTTGACGGCATTGTGATAAAAATCAACGCGGATTTTATACCCGCATAATCCTCGCTCGCTATGATAGTGACAAGGAGGCGATCGACCATGTGTCCCTGCTGCAAGAAGACCTATGATCCCCACTGCCCCATCTGCACCCTGCGGGTGTCCCTCGAAGCCCTTGGCATGAGCGCGGAGAAGGTCGCCGCCATCGTGGCCGAGGCGGCCCAGTCCGCCCCCGTCCCCAACCAGGCGTGACCATTGTCGTTTTATAGTATGCGAGCCGGGAAAGCGTTTTCCCGGCTCGTTGCTTTTTTTATGCGGGCGATGGGGGCATCGCCCCTACGGGAACGCGGCAACGTTGCGCCGTCTCCCCTACTGCCTACTCCCTACTGCCTACTGCCTGAGCTATCTCGGCTCCACCATCTTATACCCCACGCCGCGCACGGTCTCGACCAGGCGGGCCTCGTCGCCCAGCTTGGCGCGGATGTGGCGGATGTGCACGTCCACGGTGCGGGTCTCGCCGTAGAACTCATAGCCCCAGATGCGGTCCAGCAGGAAGTCGCGGGTCAGCACCTTGCCCTTGTTCTCCGCCAGCAGCTTGAGCAGCTCGTACTCCTTCAGGGTCAGGGACAGCTTTTCGCCGTTCACGAACGCCTCGTAGTTGGAGGCGTCGATGGTCAGCGGGCCGACCTTCACCATGCCGCCCTCGGGGGTGGCGGAGGTGGAGCGCCGCAGCAGCGCCTTTACGCGGGCGGTCAGCTCGCGCACGGAGAAGGGCTTGGTCACGTAGTCGTCCGCGCCCAGCTCCAGGCCCAGGATCTTGTCCGTCTCGGAATCCTTGGCGGTCAGCATGATGACCGGGATGCCGGAGGTGATGGGCGTGGCCTTGAGCCGCTTACAGACCTCCAGGCCGGTCATGTCCGGCAGCATCAGGTCGAGCAGCACCAGCGAGGGGTGGGAGCTCGCCGCCAGGGCCAGTCCGTCCGCGCCGTTGGCGGCCGTGATCGCGGAATACCCCGCGGCCTCCAGGTTAAAGGTGAGCAGCTCCAGAATATTCTGCTCGTCGTCCACACAGAGAATCAACGGTTTATCTGCCATTTGATCGTCTCCTTTCCGAGCGCGCTCAGCCGTGTACGCGCGGCTCCATCCAATTTGTAACAGCCGCTGTCACCCGCTCCAGATGACAGTCGTAACAGTGGGTATCTCCGGGGATGATGACCAGCTCGCCCCGGGCGTAGCGCCTGGCGGCGTCGATGCCGACCTGCACCGGCACGGATTCGTCCTGATCGCCGTGGATGACCAGCACCGGGCCCTTGTAGCGGTCGATGGCGGCCTCCACGTCGATGGCCTGCGCCACCCGGGCGTAGTTCGAGCCCAGCAGCCCGTGGTCCCAGACGCCCAGCGCCTCGGGCAGGTGATCCGGGGCGAAGGTCTGGCCCAGCAGCTCCCCTTTGCGGGCCATCTCCGGGATCATCGCCGCCGGGGACATCGGTATGAGCCCCGCGACGCGGTCCTGCTCCAGCGCCGCTAAGAGCATCACCAGCAGCCCGCCCTGGGAGTGGCCGCAGAGGTACAGGTCCGTGACGCCCTCGAGGGCCCGGGCCCAGTCCACCAGCGCCATGCCGTCGGTGAGCCACTTGTAGAGCGTGTGATCGCGGAACGCGCCGTCGCTCTGGCCGTGGCCGTACATGTCCGCCCGCAGCGTGGCGACGCCCAGGTCGTTGAAGGCCCGGGCCACCGCGACGATGTGCCGCTCCACCTTGTTGCCGGTGAAGCCGTGGACGATGATGGCTATCGGGCGCGGCGAACCGTCCCAGCCCTCCAGCACGGCGCTCAGCCGCATGCCGTCGCAGTCGATCCAGAACGTGCCGTTTCGCATAGACACCTCCGCCCTTTCAGGCCGCTTTTCCATCCCCATAGTATCCTTGATTAATATTATAACACAGATATTTCAATTCGTACAGCGGTATTCCACATTTTTTTGAAAAATCGCGCCTTTTTTATGAGAAAAATCATGTAAACACGGTGGAAAACCGCGCCTCGGTCACACCAGGCGCTCGTAGAGCCGCCGGTCCGCGTCCTTGAACACGTTGAAGATGACCCGGTCCATCGCGCCGGGATGGGCCTGGAGCCACCCGGTCACGGCATCCACGGCGATCTCCGCCGCCCGGTCCGCGGGGAAGCGGAACACGCCCGTGGAGATGCAGCAGAACGCCACGCTCCGAAGGCCGTCCGCCGCGCACAGGTCGAGGGTGTTCACGTAGCAGTCCTCGAGGTCGCGCTCCAGCGCGGGCGTCAGCCGCCCGTCCACGATGGGCCCGACCACGTGGACGACCTTCCTGGCGGGCAGGTTGTAGGCGTCCGTCAGCATGGGCACGGCGGTGGGCTGCTCGTAGTCCGGGCCGTGCTCGGCCCGCAGGGCGTCCATCCGCGCCGCGCAGGCGAGGCGAAGCTGCACGCCCGCGTAGGTGTGGATGCAGTTGTCGATGCAGGCGTGCAGGGGCACGAAGCAGCCCAGCATCTGGCTGTTGGCGGCGTTGACGATGGCGTCAACCTTGAGCCGGGTGATGTCCCCCTGCCAGATGGAGAGCGCCCCCGCGCAGGGATGCCCGCTCCCATACTGCTCCCGCACCGTCGGGATGTCCTGGAGCGCCACCACGCCCTTCTCCGCCGCCCGCGCGGACAGGTATTCGTCCTGCAATTTGAGCGTCTCCGCGTCCATGGGGCGCGGCATGCGGATGTTCATCAGCGACCGCAGGGCGTTGCGCTCGCTCTCGTCGTCGGCAGGCACGACCATGTCGCGATACCGGCCCGAATCCGCCTTGAAGCGCGTCAACAGTTCCTCCAGGCGCAGCTTTTGCCTGTCCATATCCATACCTCCATCAACGTTTCCGCCCCCGCGCAGGGTCTGCTTGCGCGGGGGCGGTCGATCTATTACGAATTTCAGTTCACGCTCTTGAGCGCCGTGCAGCCGTCGAAGGCGCTGTCGGCGATGCTGACGATGGTGTCCGGCAGGTCGATGGTGGTGATCGAAGTCTTGCCGGCGAAGGCGTTCTCGGCGATGACGGTCACGGTCTCGCCGCCCACGGTCTCCCGCACGGTCACGGCGCTGGCGCTGCCCTGGTAGCCGGTGACGGTCATGATGCCGTTCAGCAGCTCATAGATGACGCCGTCCTGCACGATGGGGCCGGTGGACACGGTCATCGTCGCCGCGTCGGAGGTGACCTTCGCGCCGTTCTCGTCGGTGACGACGCAGCGGTACTTGGAGCCGTCGCCGGCCGAGGTCACCGTAACGGAGAACTTAGCGGCGTAGCCGCCGGCTGCCACCCAATCACCGCCGCTGGCGTGCTGGGTCTCCCAGGAATAGCTCAGGCCGTTGCCCGTGGCCTCGACGGTGAACGTCACGGTGGAGCCGAGCGCGCCGGACTGATCCTCGGGCTGCTTGGTGATGGCCAGCGTCACGGGCGTGGGCGTGTCGCCGCCGGTGGTGGTCAGCGTGGCCGCGTCGGAGACGACGGAGGCCCCGTTGGCGTCCGTGATCCGGCAGCGGAACTTCATGCCGGACCTGCCCTTGTTGGCGGGCACGTGCAGCGTGGCCCGGTTCGCGGTGGACAGCGCGGAGGCGCTCCACGAGGACTTGCCCGCGGGCTGGTACTCCCACTGGTAGGTCAGGCCCGTGCCGGTGGCGGCCACGGTGAACTTCGCGATCTCCCCCGCCTCGGCGGTGACGTCCGCGGGCTGGGTGGTGATGGCCGGAGCCTCGGCGTCCAGGGCCTCCTGGGGCTCGGCCTCGACGATCTCGTCGTCCTCGGTAGCGTCCTCGAGCTCGAACTCCACGTCCTCCGCGGGCGCTTCCACCACCGCCTCGACGACGTCCTCAGCCTCGATGGACTCGCCGTCCATCTCCGCGACCGCGACGCCCGCGGCCAGCACGCATGCTGCCAGTATGATCGCTATCCATTTCCGCCACTGTGACATGGTCGTGTCCTCCGTTCATTTCTCCCTGTGCCTTTGACGGCAACAAATACATAATTCACCAGTGATATTATAACACAACCCTGCGGGTGATGTCCATATTCCAATGTAAAGAATGTTGGTCAATCACTCGTACATGTCCGCGATGGCCCGGGCCAGCACGGGCACGGTGGCGAGGGCCTCGGCCAGCGTGTTCTTGTTGTGCCCCACCTCGATCAGCACGGCGGGGGTGCCGATGTGCTGGTTGTAGCGCCCGTCCTTGGTGAGCACGTCCTTGCACAGCCCGGGCTGGATGGCGTTGATCTTATCGGTGAGCCTTTCGGCGAAGGCCAGGTTTGCCTCGTAGTCGGGCTTTTCGGTGAAGCCCTCGCCGTTGCCGATCAGCAGCATCGGCTGGGCGAAGGCCGCGCCGTCCTCGGTGAGATAGCGCATGGCCATGCCCCGGCTCCAGGCGTCCCGGTGCAGGTCGATGTACAGGTCGAAGGGATGGTCGTAAGATTCCAACGTCTTGAGGGAACGCTCGTAGGCGGTGGACAGCGCATCGCCCTCGTGGTCGGTGACGTCGTGGGTCACGTCGAAGCCCAGCGCCTCCAGGTCGTTGGCCAGCTCCCGCCCCACCCGAACCACGCTGTGGCCCTCGTCGCTGGTGCGCCACGCCTCGAGGGCGTCGTAGGGATCGTCGGACACCTGCTCGTAGGCCTCGTGGGTATGGGTGTGGTAGATGAGCACCGCGCGGCGCTTCGGCGCGGGCGCGGGCGTGGCCGTCGGGCGCAGCACCTCCACCTCGATGCCGTCCGGCTCCTCCTCCGGGGCGAGCAGCGCCGAGGCAAAGACGGACAGCGTCTTTGCCTCGGTGACCTGGACCAGGCTGGCGTTCGCCCCCTGGGCGGCGTCCTGTCTCGCCGTCACATAGCGGGCCAGTATGAAGCCCGCCACGGCAAGCAGCGCGATCAGCGCCAGGACCAGCAGCACCCTCGACGCCCGGACGACCTTGAAGCGGATCATTGAAGTCACCTCCCACGGCACATCAACAGTCTATGCGCCGGGGAGCCAGCCCATGCCGGAGGTCGGCAAAATGATAACAAATGAAGGATGCTCTTCATTTTCGCCGCCATACAGCCCACAAATGGGAAAAATTTGCATTTTGCCCCACATTTTGCTTGCAAAAAATCCGTTTTTGCGGTATACTGTTGTACGGCGACCTTACGATCACGATCATAGGGGGATCAATGGGTATGGATAACGCACAGGAGCTTATACAGCGGTTGAACCACAGCGGCAAGAAGCTGTCCAAGAGCCACCGGCGCATCGCCGAATGTATCGTCACGCACTACGACAAGGTCGTGTTCATGACGGCCTCCAAGCTGGGAGAATACGTGGGCGTCTCGGAGTCCACGGTGGTGCGCTTCGCCGCCGCGCTGGGTTACAGCGGGTATCCCCATCTGCAAAAGGCGCTCCAGGAGCTGATACGGCACCGCCTGACGGCCAGCCAGCGGTTCGAGATGACCTCGGACATGGACCACGCCCAGGTGCTCAACAAGGTGCTCAAGGCCGACATCCAGAACATACGCTCGACCCTGGATGAATTGGACATCAACGCCTTCGAGGACGCCATCGAAAAGATCATCGCAGCCCGGAACATCTACGTCATGGGCCTGCGTGCCTCCGCGCCCATCGCGGAGTTCTTCGCCCACTACCTGCGGTTCATCTTCTCCAACGTCCATGTGGTGACCTCCGGCGTCAGCGACGTGTTCGAGCAGCTGGCCCGCATCGGCGAGGGGGACCTGCTGATCGGCATCTCCTTCCCCCGCTACACCAGCCGCAGCGTGGAGGCCATGGAGTTCGCCCACAGCCGCAACGCCTCGCTGATCGCCATCACCGACGGGCCGCTGTCGCCGCTGCACGCCACCGCGGACACGTGCCTGATGGCCAAGAGCGACATGTCGTCCTTCGTGGATTCCTTCGCCGCGCCGCTGTCGCTCATCAACGCGCTGATCGTGGCCCTGGGCCAGCGCCGGCGGCATGAGGTGACCGAGTATTTCCAGGAGATGGAGGACATCTGGAACAAGTACGACGTGTACCTGGCGAAGTCATCAGACACATAGAAAAAAATGATCCCGCGCTCCATCGGAACGCGGGATCATTGATTTTTACTTGATCGCGGCCTTGGCCTGCTCGGCCAGGGCGGCGAAGGCGGCGGGATCGGAGATCGCGAGCTCGGACAGCATCTTGCGGTTGATGTCGATGCCGGCGACCTTGAGGCCGTTCATGAGGCGGGAGTAGCTCAGGCCGTTGATGCGGGCCGCCGCGTTGATGCGGGCGATCCACAGGCGGCGATACTCGCGCTTCTTCAGTTTGCGGCCGATGTAGGCATACCGCAGGGAACGGCGAACCTGTTCGCTGGCGGCGCGGTACTGCTTGCTCTTTGCGCCAAAGTAGCCCTTGGCGAGCTTCATGATCTTACGCTTTTTCTTCTGTGCGTTGACTGCACGCTTGACTCTTGCCATTTTTGATTCGCCTCCTTACTTGTACGGGATCAGTTTCTTCATGGTCTTACCTTCGGTGGTGGTCAGGTAAGCCGCTTTGCGCAGGTTGCGGGTGCGCTTGGTGGGCTTCTTGGTCAGGATGTGACGCTTGAAGGCCTGGGCGCGCTTGACCTTGCCGCTCTTGGTGAGATTAAAACGCTTTGCGGCGCCCTTATGCGTCTTTTGCTTGGGCATGGGTTTTTCCTCCTCTCGTGTTGGGCTGCCTCAGTCGGCGGCCTTGGGTGAAATGAACATGGACATGTTGCGGCCCTCGATGGTGGGGGCCTTGTCCACCGTTCCGTACTCCTTGATGCGCTCGGCAAACTCCGTCATGACCTGACGGCCGATTTCAGAGTGGGTGATCTGGCGACCGCGGAAGCGGATCGTCACCTTCACCTTGTTGCCATCCTTCAAAAACTTCACGGCGTTCTTGAACTTGACGTCGATGTCGTGGTCCTCGATGGTGGCGGACAGGCGAACCTCTTTGACGGTAATGACCTTCTGATTCTTGCGGAACTCACGCTCTTTTTTGGACTGCTCGAAGCGGTACTTGCCGTAGTCCATGAGCTTGCAAACCGGCGGACGGGCCTGCGGCGCGATCTTGACCAGGTCAAGCTGCCGCTGTTCTGCCAGGGCCAATGCGTCCCGGCTGGACATGACGCCCAGCTGTTCGCCGTTCTGATCGACGACGCGCACCTCGCGGTCGCGGATCTCCTCGTTGATCATGAGATCGTTGATACCGAAACACCTCCTAAAATCTGTTCGCGCGATGAAAAAAGAGCAGCGCACAGCGCCACTCTCATCACGGCCCTTCCAAGGCCCGTTGATCTTTCCAGAAACCGTTGAAGCTTTCGCCGCAAGGTGAGAAGTGGACGCTTCTGCTTACTCTTGGTATTATACAGCCTTTCGGAGGGGTTTTCAAGAGAACAAATCGTTAAGTTTTGCGCATCCCCTCGATGGCTGTACATACGACGAATACTACCAGATTGATCCCCACGATCCCCGCGCCGGTGGGGATGGACCACACGCAGGAGATCATCATGCCCACGAGGAAGCAGGCCACGGAGACGACGGCGCTGGAGAGGGTCACGGCGCGGAAGTCGGAGAACACCCGCATGGAGGAAAGCGCCGGGAAGATGATGAGGCTGGAGATGAGCAGCGTGCCCATCATCCGCATGCCCACCACCACGGTGACCGCGGTCAACAGCGCGATCAGCATGTTGTAGACCCCGGCGTTCATGCCGGTGGCCCGGGCGAAGCGCTCGTCGAAGGTGACCGCGAATATCCGGGGGTAGAACAGCAAAAACAGCACGAGCACCGCCGCGGACAGGATCACCGACAGCCACACGTCCGACGCGCTCATGGCGAGTATGGAGCCGAACATGTAGTTGTACACGTCCACGTTCATGCCGCTGGTCATGCTGGTGACCACCACGCCCAGCGCCAGCGCGGAGGTGGAGATGAGCGCGATGGCCGAGTCCCCGCCCATGCGGCTTTGGCCCGATATGCGCAAAAGCGCGAAGGCGCACAGCACCACCACGACCAGCGTGAACGGCAGCGGGCTTTGGGCGACGCCCGCGCACAGGCCCGCGATAGCGTTCCTCATACCTTCGGGCAGGAAGCCGGGCAGCGCGTCCGCGGTGACGAAGCCCAGCGCCATCGCCACCGTCAGCGCGCCGAAGCCCACGTGGGACAGGCCGTCGCCGATCATCGAGTACCGCTTCAGCACCAGGCTCACGCCCAGCAGCGCCGCGGTCAGCGACACCAGCGTGCCCACCACCAGCGCCCGCCGGATGAACTTGTAGGACAGGTAGGTCCCCATTTCCGAGAACATCCACAGGATGTCCCTGACGTGGAACAGCAAAAACACCGCCGCCAGCGCCAGCGCGACCCACAGGACGATGGCCCGCCTGCGGCTGGGCTTCTTGATGCGCGTCAGTAATTCAGCCACGGGCCGTCACCGCCTTTTCAGGATAGCGTTCCATGTAAGCCTCCACGTCGCCGAAGAACGTCGGGCCGCGGTCCATCACCAGCACGTGCTTCGCGTCCCGCAGCGCCCCGCGCAGGTCGTGGGACACCATGACGATGGCCACGCCGTGGCGTTGGTTCAGGTCGCGGATGACGTCGTACAGCTCGTCGGTGGCGGCGGGATCCAGGCCCGTCACCGGCTCGTCCAATATCAGCAGCGCGTCGGTGGCGCACAGCGCCCGGGCCAGCAGCACCCGCTGCTGCTGCCCGCCGGACAGCGTGCGGTAGGAGCGCCTGCGGTATCGCGCCACGTCCAATAGCGCCATGTTCCTGTCGGCGCGGGCCCGGTCTGCCCTGTTGTACATGAACCGCCGACCCAGCCGGTTAGCGCACCCGGACAGCACGACCTCCTCCACCGAGGCGGGAAAGTCCCGCTGGGCGGCGGTCTGCTGGGGCAGGTATCCGATCTGGTCCCGCCGCAGGCCGTCGCCGCAGGTGATGGCGCCGCTCCTGGGCTTCACCAGGCCCAGCATCGCCCGCATGAGCGTGGACTTGCCGGAGCCGTTCTCGCCCAGCACCACCAGATAGTCGCCCTTCTCCACGGTCAGGCTCACGCCATCCACGGCCACCAGCCCCTCAAAGGCGATGGTCACAGACTTCAACGCCATCAGCGCCATGGTCCGCCGCCTCCCCGCCGTTACATCTCTCACACAGGCCCACCAAGATCGTCTCCCGCGGGTCCAGCATGAAGCCGTGCTCCGCCATCAGGTGATTGGACAGCGTGTCCATCAGCTTGCAGTCCACGTGCAGCAGGTCGCCGCACCGGGAGCACATCATGTGAAAGTGGCCGCCGCAGCGGGCCGCGTCCTCCACGTGCTGGTACTGGGTCACGCCCTGGGTGCTCTGGTACTTGCGCACGCTGCCCTGGGCCGCGAGCTGCTCCAGATAGCGGTACACCGTGGAGCGTCCCACCTTCTCGCCACGGTCCTGCATCTCGAACACCACGTCGTCCACCGAGAAGTGGCGCATGCCGCGCTCCTGCAGGAATTTCAAGAGCTCCCGCTTCTGGCGGGTGCTGTATTCGCCGCGCATGTCACATCAGCCCCTTCCGAAGCGCCTCGACGTTGTCGCCCATGATGGACGCCCACGTCGCGCCGGCGTCGAACTCCGACTGGCTGACGGTCTGCATGGAGTGGAGGGTCAGTATCACCACGCCCGTCTCCTCCGCCACCGTCCGGGCGATGGCCTGGGTGCTCAGCTCGATGGTGTACACCGCGGGCAGCTTATCGCTGACCACGCGGTTGATCAGCGCCATCACGGTCTGGGCGCTGGGCTCGGTGTCCGCCGTGCAGGACGGGAACGCGGCCAGGTAGTCCAGCCCGTACTCCCGGGTCAGGTACACGAAGGGGAAGCGGTCGGCGAACACCAGCGTCTTACGCTTGGCGTTGACCACGATCTCCCGTATCGCGTCGTCGACGCGCTGTATCTCCGCGCCGTAGGCCGCGGCGTTCGCCCGATAGCTCTCCGCGTTCTCGGGGTCCACGTCCGACAGCGCGTCCGCCACGGCCTCCACCATGCGCAGGGCGTTCTTCGGGGAGGTCCAGATGTGCTCGTCGTACTCCGGGCCGTCGTGGACGTGCGCGTCCCCCTCCTCCTCCACCAGGTCGGAGACATGGTCCATCATCCGAAGCGTGGCCGGGGCGTCGCCGCCGTCGAAGCCCGCAAGGATGCTGTCCGCCCAGGCGTCGCTCTCGCCGCCCACGTACACGAACAGGTCCGCCGCGCCCAGGGCCACGATGTCCGCGGGCGTGGGGTCGTAGGCATGGGCCTCGGTGCCGGGCTTCAACAGCATCGTCACGCGCGCGCCCTCCCCCGCCACCTGACGGGCAAAGTCGTAGCAGGGGAAGTCCGTGCACACGATGTCCAGGCCCTCCGCCGACGCGCCCGCCATAAGCGCAAAAATGACGATCATCCCCAGCCAAATCTTCTTCATCAATCATCCCTCATTTTTGAAATCCGATTTCAATTTCATTTTCGTATTATACATGACAAGAAAAGCGCTGTCAATACGACAGCGTTTTCTTAATGGAAAATTGATAATTGAGAATTGAAAATGGATAGCGGCTTGGCCTCACAATTCTCAATTTTCAATTCTCAATTATGTGCTTTCTTCCACTCTTTGATCTGCCTCAACCTCTCCGCAAATTTGCTTTCGACCCCCTGGTCCGTCGGCACGTAGTACTCCCGATCCAGCAGCGAATCGGGCAGGCACTGCATGGTCGTGAGCTTCTCGGCGGTGTCGTGGGCGTACTGGTAGCCCTTGCCGTAGCCCTCGTTGCGCATGAGCTGGGTGACGCCGTTGCGGATGTTCAGCGGCACAGGCTCGCTCAACTGCTTGAGCGCGTCGCGCTTGGCCGCGATGTAGGCCAGCTCCATGGCGTTGGACTTGGGCGCAAGGGACATGTAGACCACGGCCTCGGTCAGGTGCACGGAGCACTCGGGCATGCCGATGAAGTGGCACGCCTGGTACGCGGCCACGGCCACCTGCAAGGCCCGGGGGTCGGCCAGACCCACGTCCTCGCTGGCGAAGCGGGTGACGCGCCGGGCGATGTACAGCGGGTCCTCCCCCGCCTCCAGCATCCGCGCCAGCCAGTAGACCGCCGCGTCCGGGTCGGAGTTGCGCATGGACTTGTGCAGCGCGGAGATGATGTTGTAGTGCTCCTCGCCGTTGCGGTCGTACATCAGCGACTTCCGCTGGGTGCACTGCTCCACCGTCTCGAGGGTCACCGTGGTGCCCTCGCCGTCGAAGTCGCCGTTGAGCGCCGCCATCTCGAGGATGGACAGCGCCGTGCGGGCGTCGCCGTTGGCAAAGGACGCGATGATCTGAAGCGCCTCGTCGGACACGTCCACCCGCTGGTTCCCGAAGCCCTGGGGGCTCTGGACGGCCCGCTTCAAAAGGAACAGTATGTCCTCTTGATCCAGCGCCTTCAATACGAACACCCGGCACCGGGACAGCAGCGCGCTGTTCACCTCGAAGGACGGGTTCTCCGTGGTCGCGCCGATCAGTATGATGCTCCCCTTCTCCACGAAGGGCAAAAAGGCGTCCTGCTGGGCCTTGTTGAAGCGGTGTATCTCGTCCACGAACACGATGGTCCGCTCGCCCAGCGCCCGGTTGCGGTCGGCCTTCTCCATCACCTGGCGTATCTCCTTGATACCGCTGGTGACGGCGGAGAACTCGATGAAGCTGGACTTGGTCGTTCGGGCGATGACGTGGGCCAGGGTCGTCTTGCCCACCCCGGGCGGTCCCCAGAAGATCATCGACGACACGCCGTCCGACTCGATCATGCGCCGCAGGACCTTGCCCGGCCCGATCAGGTGGCGCTGGCCCACGATGTCGTCCAGCGTTTCGGGCCTGAGCCGCGCGGCCAGGGGCTGGGGCACGGCGTTTTCAAAGAGGGAGAGCTGTCCGTCCATGATGGGATACCTCCGGGTGAAAAAATGAGAGATGGGTCTGTGCCCATCTCCCATTATACTACTTTTTCGCGATCATGTCCACGATCCTGTCCATGCCGGGGATGCAGGCCACCAGCATGCACACCAGCACGTTGGGCCCCAGGTAGCTGATGTTGTAGGTCAGCGAGTAGATCCAGGCGTTCTGCTCGCCGGCGTACTCCGCGAAGAAGATCGAGCCGGACAGCACCGCCATGATGTAGTTCCCGATGCCGGCCAGCAGCACCGCGATCGGCAGCTTCCAGCGCTTCGAGATCGGCAGCACCGCCACCAGGCAGCAGAGGATCATCGCGCCGGAGGCCAGCGGGTAGTCCAGCAGCATCTGCACCGGATGGATGACGTAGGGGTCGGTGATCAATTGCAGCAGGCCGTAGGCGCAGCCCACCACGAAGCCCTGCAGCGGCCCGCAGGCCACCATGAACAGCACCAGCGGCAGCATGCTCGCCGGGGTGATGGAGCCGCCCTGGGGCATGCGGAACAGGCGGATGCAGGACAGCACGAAGGCGATGGCGATGCACATCGCGCCCATGGCGATGCGGCGGCTGTTCCAGGTGGTCTTCTTGGACCCCGCGGCGAAGATGACGCCGGTGACCAGCAGCAGCGCCAGGATGACCCAGGTGTACCAGGGCAGCTCCACCAGGTTCTTGATGATCGGGGACACCTCGTTACCGGCGGGCGCCTCCGCCTCCTCGACGGCTTCCTCGGCGGCTTCTTCCGCGGCCTCGGCGGTCTCCTCGGCGGCTTCTTCCGCGGCCTCGGCGGTCTCCTCGACGGCTTCGGCGGTCTCCTCGGCGGCGGTCTCGACGGTCTCGGTGGCGGCGGCGTCCGCGGTCTCGGCCAGGGCGCAGGTGAACAGCGTCGCGCACAGCACCAGCGCGACCAGCAGGGCAAGCAGCTTCTTCATGATCTTTTCCTCCTTTGTGCCGCCGGGACACACAAAAAACCGCATGCGCTTTCGCGCACGCGGGAAACGGATACCGGCATGGACCGGCCGTCCGCTTCCCTACGGTGGGATTATCCACTTCAGGTTCCAAGGGACCGGACGATGAAGTCCATCTCAGCCAATTCTGGCGCCCCCAGCGGTCACGACTATTCTAAGCCAAATCCGAACGATTGTCAATACCCCAGCGTTAATAATTGCGATTTTTACGGCTGTGCTCGTGCAGCAGGGCCATCATGTCGTCAAAGAGCTCCTTGTTCTCGCGCCCCACGTCCACGCTGCTGTTGAGCACCTCCACGTTCAGCGAATCCTGTAACAGATAGTTGGGCGTCACGCCCATGGCGTTGCACAGCCCCACCAGCGTGCCGATGCTGAACTTCTTCTCGCCGCGCTCGATGTGCCCCACGAACGAACAGGAGATGCCCGATCTCTCGGCCAGCTCCTCCTGCGTCATGCCGGCCATCACCCGCTGCTGCCTGACCCTGCGGCCCAGTTCCGCGTAATTCACGCGCCCGTCCTCCTTTCACGGTCCCGCGACAAAACAAACAAACTTACTTTTACTAACAGTTTATCCCCTTCGCAAATTAAAATGAATCGTCCATTTGTAAAAATTATACACCATTAGTAGTTGAATTCCTATACAAAACAGTTATAATATAGATATGAAAGCGAAAAAAAATGCTATTGGCCGGGCGCGATGGGTCAAGGCGTGGCTGATACAGCTCATAGAGGCGCTGATCGCGGGGCTTTTGACGGCGCTCTGCGCAGGCGCGGGGCCCGTCGTCCGGGGGATCGCGCTCTGGGCCCTCATGCCCTGCGCGGGCGCTGTGACGGCGTTTTGCGCGGTGCGGCGCGGCCTCAACAACTACCTGGCGTGGCTGGCCCCGCCCGTGGGCCTGTACATCGCCCACTTCGCCCTATGGGGCTACGCCCCGCCCGCGGGGCCCGCGCTGCTGTGCGCCCTGATCGCATTGGTCGGCGCGGCGGCGGGCGAGGTCTATCGACAGACGCACAAGAAAAAATGACGGAGGCGACAGCATGGAAAGAGACCTGATACTCACCTGTGACATGGGCACCACCGGCTGCAAATGCACCATCTTCAACCGCAAGGGCGAGGCGCTGTCCTCCGTGCGGCGGGACTATCCCACCCAGTACCCCCACCCCAACTGGGCCGAGCAGGACCCCGAGGTGGTCCGCAAAGCCGTGTACGACGGCATACGGGAGCTGCTCCAACAGATCGGCGGGGCGCGGATCGCCTGCGTGGGGCTGTCGGGCACCATGGACGGCTGCATCCCCGTGGACGAGAAGGGCGTGGCGCTGTACCCCAACATCATCCACTCCGACGGCCGCAGCGAGGCGCAGGTGGACGAGATATTGAAGATCATCAGCTTCGACGACTTCTACCGCATGACCGGCAACCGGCCGGACATCCACTACACGCTGCCGAAGATCCTGTGGCTCAAGGAGCACAAGCCCGACGTGTACCGCCGCGCCCGGTGGTTCCTGAATACCAAGGACTACCTCTATGGCAGTTTAACGGGCCGCTGGGGGTACACGGACTACTCCGACGCCTCCCTGACCAGCGCGCTGGACATCAACAAGCGGGCCTGGGCCAACGAATTGTTGAAGGAACTGGACCTCGATCCCGACGCCATGCCCACGCTTTTGAAGGGCCACGACGTGCGCGGGAAGATCACCCGGGACGTGTACCGTCAGACGGGCCTGATCGCGGGCACGCCGGTGGCCATCGGCGGCGGCGACGGGGCCTGCGCCACCCGCGGCGCGGGCG
>JAFUWR010000169.1 GCA_017471125.1 Clostridia bacterium
ACGGCGCGGCCTGCTGCGTGATGCTGGCCTCCGGCGGCTATCCCGGCAAGTACGAGAAGGGCAAGCCCATCGACATGGGCCGCGCCGAACAGATGGCTCAGGTCTACCACAGCGGCACGGGCCGCGACGGGGACGGCAATCTGGTCACCGCCGGCGGGCGGGTGCTGGGCGTCTCCTGCACCGCGGACACCCTTGAGGAAGCTATCAAAAAGGCTTACGCCGCCGCCAATGATATCCACTGGGACGGCATGATGCTTCGGCACGACATCGGGGCCCGCGCCCTCGCCATACTGAACAAAGGGGAATGACGAATATGGTCTATCGCGTATATGTGGAAAAAAAGCCCGGCTTCGACCACGAGGCCGCCGCGCTGTTCGGGGAGCTGACCTCGTTCCTGGGCATCCGCGGGCTGACCGGCGTGCGGATACTGAACCGCTACGACGTGGAGAACCTGGACGCGGCGCTGTTTGAGAAGGCCGTGCCCAACGTGTTCTCCGAGCCGATGGTGGACGTGGTGACCCGGGACATGCCCGAATACACCGGCACTGTCTTTGCCGCCGAATACCTGCCCGGCCAGTTCGACCAGCGGGCCGACTCCGCCGCCCAGTGCATCCAGTTGTTGGAGCAGGTGGAGCGCCCGGACGTGCGCACCGCCACGGTGTACATCCTCGAGGGCGCGCTCTCCGAGGCCGACGTCGCCGCCGTCAAGCGCCACGTCATCAACCCCGTGGAGCGCCGCGAGGCGTCCCTCAAACCCGTCGATACCCTCAAGACCGCCTTCGCCATCCCGGAAACGGTGGAGACGATGGTCGGCTTCATCGACTACACCCCCGCGCAGTTGGCCGACTTCATCCGGCGCTACGGCCTCGCCATGGACGCGGCGGACATCGCGTTCTGCCAGGAATACTTCCGCTCCGAGCGCCGCGACCCGACGCTGACGGAGATCCGCATGATCGACACCTATTGGAGCGATCACTGCCGCCACACCACCTTCCTGACCGAGCTGGGCGACGTGACCTTTGAGGACGCCGACGTGGAGAAGGCCTATCGGCGCTACCTGTCCGTCAGGAAAGAACTGGGCCGGACGAAGCCCGTCTGCCTGATGGACGTGGCCACCATCGGCGCGAAGTACCTAAAGGAAAAGGGCGTCCTCACCGACCTGGACGAGTCAGATGAGATCAACGCCTGCACCATCAAGATGGACGTGGACGTGAACGGCGAGAAGCAGAAGTGGCTCTTGCTCTTCAAGAACGAGACCCACAACCACCCCACCGAGATCGAGCCCTTCGGCGGCGCGGCGACCTGCATCGGCGGCGCCATCCGCGACCCGCTGTCCGGGCGCGGCTACGTGTACCAGGCCATGCGCGTCACCGGCGCGGCGGACCCGACCCGGTCGGTGGACCAGACCATCAAGGGCAAGCTGCCACAGCGCCAGCTCGTCACCACCGCGGCGGCGGGCTATTCCGCCTACGGCAACCAGATCGGCCTCGCCACGGGCCTGGTCGAGGAGATCTATCACGACGGCTACGCCGCCAAGCGCATGGAGATCGGCGCGGTCATCGCCGCCGCCCCTGCGGAGAACGTGCGCCGCGAGGTCCCCGCGCCGGGCGACGTGGTCATCCTGCTCGGCGGCAGCACGGGCCGCGACGGCATCGGCGGCGCCACCGGCTCCTCCAAGTCCCACACGGTCGCCTCCCTCTCAAGCTGCGGGGCCGAGGTGCAGAAGGGCAACGCCCCCGAGGAGCGCAAGCTCCAGTGCCTGTTCCGCAATCCCGAGG
>JAFUWR010000170.1 GCA_017471125.1 Clostridia bacterium
CGGCGGCTCCACGCTGGGCAACATCGCCAACACCCACGCCTCCATGATCTCGGTGGACATCGGCCTGGCCCAGCTCGCCATGCACTCGGCCAACGAGTCCGCGGGCGTCCGCGACCTTGCGCACATGATAGACGCCATGCGAGCGTTCCACGAGACGGAGATCCGGGTGACCGGGGACGGCATGATCGACATAGGATGAATCGAGGACGGCCAGACGGCCGTCCTCATCGTTATAGATGTAGTTATCCGTGGACGACGACCTTGTAGGGCTTCTTCGCGTCGGTGGCGACGGAGACCTGGCCGTCCTTCACGGTCAGCGTGTAGGTGGCCGCGATATTGCCCTGGGTGTCCGGCACCGTCACGGTCAGCGTGCCGTCCTCGGGCCTGAACACGTGCAGCTCCAGCCCGTCGGTGTAGTCGTAGTCGGGCCGTTCCTCGCACGCGCCCAGGGGGATGACGCTGTTCGGGCGGGCCATCAGCGGCAGGGACAGGTAGTCGTGGGTCTCGCGCCGCCAGGTGTCGCCGGTCACGGCCGCGTCGGACAGGAGGTTCGTCCACACGCCCGCGGGCAGGTAGTAGTCCGCGTGGCCGTCGGCGTGCATCACCGGGGCCACCAGCAGGTTCGCGCCCAGCATGTACTGGGTGTCGCAGGTCTCGCAGGCGATGCTGTCCGGGAACTCGAAGAGCATCGGCCGAAGCATCGGGACGCCCTTCTGGTGGGCCTCCACCGCCGCGCCGTACAGGTAGGGCATCAGGCGGTTCTTCAGGCGCGTGAACTTCTTGACGACCTCGTTGGCCTCCTCGTCGAACAGCCACGGCACGCGGTAGCTGGACGAGCCGTGCAGGCGGCTGTGGGAGGACAGCAGGCCGAACGCCGCCCAGCGCTTGTACACGTCCGCGGTGGCGGTCTGCTCGAAGCCCGCGATGTCGTGGCTCCAGAAGGCGAAGCCGGAGTGGGAAATGGACAGGCCGGACCGCAGCGTCTCCGCCATCGACATGAAGGTGGCGCTGGAATCGCCGTTCCAGTGGACGGGGAACTGCTGGCCGCCCACCGTGGCGCTGCGGGCGAACACCACCGCGTCGCCCTTGCCGCGGCATTCCTCGATGGTCTCGAACACGAACTTGTTGTAGAGGTACGTGTAGAAGTTGTGCATCCGAAGCGGGTCGGAGCCGTCGTAGTACTTGATGCCCTTGACCGGGATGCGCTCGCCGAAGTCGGTCTTGAAGGCGTCCACGCCCATGGCCTGGAGCCTGCGGAGCTTTTCGGCGTACCACTCCCGGGCCTCGGGGTTGGTCACGTCCAATATGGCCATGCCCGGCTGCCACATGTCGGTCTGCCAGATGTCGCCATTCTCCTTGTGGATGAAGTAGCCCTTTTCCACGCCCTCGTCGAACATGCTGCTCTCCTGGGCGATGTAGGGGTTGAGCCAGCAGCAGATGTGCAGGCCCCGGGCCTTCAGGTTCCTGAGCATGCCCTCCGGGTCCGGGAACACGTCCGGGTCCCAGGTCAGGTCCGTCAGGTGGTTGTCCTTCATCCAGAAGCAGTCGAAGTGGAACACGGACAGCGGGATGTCGCGCTTGGCCATGCCGTCGATGAAGGAGGTGACGGTCTGCTCGTCGTAGCTGGTGGTGAAGGACGTGGACAGCCACAGGCCGAAGGACCAGGCCGGGGGCAGCGCGGGCTTGCCGGTGAGGTCGGTGTACTTTTCGAGGATGCCCTTGGGATCGCCGCCGTAGATCACGTCGTAGGTGAGCTTTTGCCCCTCAAGGCTGAACTGCACGCGCTCCACCTTCTCGGACGCCACCTCGAAGCTCACGTCGCTGGGATCCTCCACCAGCACGCCGTAGCCCCGGTTGGTCATGTAGAAGGGCACGTTCTTGTAGGCCAGCTCGCTGGCGGTGCCGCCGTCGCCGTTCCAGATGTTGACCACCTGGCCGTTCTTGACGTAGGCGGTGAAGCGCTCGCCCAGGCCGTAGACGCGCTCGCCCACGTCCAAATTCAGCGAGTCGATCATGTAGTCCTTGCCGGTGGGCTTGCAGTGGGCGTAGGCCATCGCGTGGTATTCGGACTCGGTGAGCAGCTTGCCGTCGCCGGTGTATGTGACGCGCCAGCCCTGCTTCGCCTTGCTGATCGTGGCCTTGGCGCGGCCGGACTGGAAGGTGTACTCGGTGTCCGTCTCGGTGATGACGGGCTTCACCGGGGACTCATGCAGCTCGAAGTGCGGGCCGCGGTCGATCTGGCCCCGCCAGTGCTCCACCGTCACGCGGATGACGTCCGCCATCGGCGCGGTGAAGGTGACGATCAGCGTCGGGTGGTTCATCACGCCGCCGCGCCCGTCGCCGATGGGCGTGGTGGGGCAGATGATGCGGAGCATGTCGTCGGTGATGGTGGCGGTGAAGCTCTGTATGGCGAAGTGCAGGTCGTATTCCGGCTTGTTGAGCCAGTAGCCGTTGGTGAATTTCATTGATGTTTCCTCCTGGAATTGTGTGAGATCATCCCTTGATCGCGCCCGCGACCACGCCGTCCACGATGTAGCGCTGCAAGAACACGAACACGATCACGGAGGGCAGTATGGCCAGCACCATGGCGGCCAGGGCGTAGTGCCATTTGGTGTTCAGGCTGCCGACGAAGTTGTAGGCCGCGAGCACCAGCGTCTTGGAGGACGGGGAGCTGTTGACCATCAGAAGCGGCAGCAGGAAGTCGTTCCATATCCACATCACGTCCAGCACCACCACCGTGGCGGTGACGGTCTTGAGCAGCGGGAAGATGATGAGGCCGTAGGTCTGCAGGGTGGACGCGCCGTCGATCATGGCGCTCTCGTCGATCTCCGACGGCACGGACTTCATGAAGTTGAAGTAGATGAACGTCGCCATCGGGATGCCGAAGCCCCAGTACTGTATGCCCAGGCCCCAGGTCGTGCCGTTTAAGTGGATGATGTTCATGAACTTCAACAGCGTGATCATGATGGTCTGGAAGGGGATGAGCATCGGGGTAATGATGAAGGTGTGCAGCGCCTTGGTGACCTTCGTGTCGCGGCGGTCCAGGATGTAGGCCGCCATCGACGAGAACAGCACGATGCCCGCGATGCCGATCAGCGTGATGACCACGTTGTTCCAGAACAGGCGGAAGTACTCCATCTTCTCGATGACGTAGCCGTAGTTGTCCCATTCGAGCTTGGACGGCAGGGCCAGCACGTTGGTCAGGATCTCCTTAAACGGCTTGAAGGAGTTGTCCACCATCAGGAACACCGGGTAGATGTAGAGGCAGGCCAGCAGCACGATGACGATCAAAAATACGATGTGCAGCGCGCGGCCCTGGGCTTCGTTGTGCGCCATCACTGCTTCACCTCCCGGCTCTCAAAGATCTTCAATACCACCTGCGTCAGTATCAGCACGATGACGAAGAACACGATGGCCTTGGCCGAGCCGAGGCCGTAGTTGTTGTTCTGGAACGCCTCGCGATAGATGTCCAGCGTGGCCGAGTACGTCGCGCCGCCGGGACCGCCCTTGGTGAGCGCCAGTATGATGTCGAACACCTTGAGGGAGTTGGTCAGCGACATGAACATGCAGGTGGTGATGGACGGGCCCAGCAGCGGCAGCACCACCCGGAAGAACCGCTGGCTCGCGTTGGCGCCGTCGATGGAGGCGGCCTCGAGCACCTCGGTGGGGATGGCCTGGAGGCCCGCGATGTAGAGCACGATGTAGAAGCCCAGCGACTGCCAGGTGCCCACCAGCACCAGCGAGTAGAACGCCAGGTTCGCGTCGCCCAGCCAGCTCAAATTCCAGATGCCCCAGCCGGTCAGCTCGGAAAGCTTTTCAAAGCCCTGGGTGAATATGAACTTCCAGATGAAGCCCACGATGGTCATGGACATGATGTAGGGCAGGAAGAACATGCCGCGCAGGAAGTTGGCCAGCCTGAATTTCCGGGTCAGCGCCACGGCCAGCGCCAGGGCGATGACATTTGAGAAGATGATAAACAGAATCGAGTATTTGAAGGTGAAGATCAGGGCGTTGACGAACTCGGGACTGCCGGAGGAGAATATGGTCTTGAAGTTTTGAAGCCCGATGAATACGGGATTTCGGGAGATGCCGTTCCACTCCGTCAGCGAATAATAGCCGCTCATGACGAAGGGGATGTAGATGGCGATCAGCACCATGACCACCGCGGGCAGCGTGAACAGCAGCGTGTCCTTCAACGCCTTGCGGTCCATGGGGCTCATGGGCTTTTTTTCCAAGTTCGAGCCTCCTTTCTTTGTTGGGGCAAAAGCATCAGCCGCGCCGTATGGTGAGATACAGCGCGGCTGCGATGCGCCACAGTCAGTCAGGCAGCGATGGAACGCGGCTTACGCGCCCGCGCCGTCCAGCTCGACCCACTTGGCTTCGATCTGCGCGCAGCAGGCGTCCTTGTCGATGCTGCCGCCGATGTAGGCCTGGATGGCCTCGCCCATAGCCTGGTTGAAGCTGTCGGAGGAGTAGCAGATGCTCAGCGCGCCCGCGCCCTCGGAGGCGGACAGCTCGGTGCCCTGCTTGATGATCTGCATGTCGGCCACCTTCGCGCCGCTGATCGGCGGGATGACGCCGGCCACGTCGCAGAACCAGTTCTGGCCGTACTCGCTGGTGTACCACCAGTTGACGAAGTCCAGCACCGCCTGCAGGTTGGCGGAATCCTTGTTGATGCGCAGGGCCTGGTCGGAGCCGGCGATGATCTTGCTCTGGGCGGGATCGTCGGTCACGGGATAGCCCACGAAGCCGATCTCCAGCGCGTCGTCGATGGCCAGCACGTCGGCCTCCACCCACGCGCCCTGGCCGATCATCATCGCGGCCTTGCCGATGCCGAACGCGGAATCCTCGCCGGCCAGGTCGGTCTCCAGGGGCTTGGCGTCGCCGTACTTCACGCACAGGTCGATGAAGCGGAAGAAGTTGTCATACAGCACGGGATAGTCCGCGATGTGGGCCTCGCCGGCCTGGAACGCGGCCACCATAGCGGCGGGATCATCCGTCGCGGCGTCCATGAAGTGCTGCATCACGTGCTTGAACACCCACCACTCGGCAAAGCCGGTGGTCACGGGCTGGTAGCCCGCGGCGGAGATGGCCTCGCAGGCCGCCTCGAACTCGTCCAGGGTCTTGGGGAACTCGATGCCGACCTCGTCGAAGATGGCCTTGTTGTACAGCATGCCGAAGTAGTTGCCCTTCAGCGCGAAGCCGTGGATCTCGCCATCGCCGTACACCATCATGGCGGACACGGCGGGGTCCATCGCCTCGGCGGCGGGCTCGCCGGCAAAGTTGTAGGAGTACTCGGCGTAGTCCGCGATCTCCTTGCCGGAGGTGGTGGAGAAGATGTCCGGGGTCATGCCCGCGTTGATGCGGGTCTTGAGCAGGGTGGGATAGTCGTTCTGGGTGGTCTCGTAGTTGATGGTCACGTTGGGCGCGACCTCCTTGTAGGCGGCGATCAGCTCGTTCACCGCGTCCGCGTACTCGGGCGAGGAGATGAACATGTTGATCTCGGCGGCGTTCTCGGCCATGGCGGGCACGATGGACAGCGCCAGCACCGTCGCGACGGCCAGCAGCAGGCAAACCAGTTTCTTCATTTTGGTGTTCCTCCTTGTGATGTGACGTTGGACTGAACGTCTATGTCCTTTAATATTATACGCATCTTGACAGAAAAAAGCAAGGGCGAATTTACAGGGACGCGGTCACTCCACCGTGTTGACCAGCTCGCCGATGCCCTCGATGTAGCAGGCCACCACGTCGCCCTTGACCAGGAACTTCGGCGTCTCCATGCCCATCGCGACGCCCTTGGGCGTGCCGGTGGCGATGATGGTCCCGGCCTTCAGCACCATGCCCTTGGACAGGGTGCTGACGATCTCCGAGATGCCGTGGATCAGCATGCCGGTGTTGCTGTTCTGGCGAAGCTCGCCGTTGACCTTCGTGGAGATGGCCAGGCGCGGCGGGTAGGCCACCTCGTCCGCGGTGAGGATGCACGGGCCCATGGGCGTGAAGCCGTCCAGCGACTTGCCGAAGTACCACTGCTTGTGCTCGGTCTGGAGCTCCCGGGCGGACACGTCGTTGATGACCGTGTAGCCGAAGATGTAGTCGCCGACTTCCTCCTCCGGCACGTTCAGCGCGTCCCTTCCCAGTATGACGCCCAGCTCGTTCTCGTAGTCCAGCCGCTGGGTCAGGTCCTCGTGGGCGGGGATGGGCGCGCCCGTGCCCTGGCAGTAGGAGGCGCGCTTGGAGAAGAAGATGGCCTTGGCCTTCTCCGACGTGAACGCCTGGCTGGAATAGCCGAACGCCTCGTTGGCGTGCTCGGTGTAGTTGAGGCCCAGGCACAGCACATCCTGCAGCGGGCGTGGGATGGGGGAGAGCAGCTGCACCTCGTCCATCGGGATGGCGTCGGCCCTGGCCGCCTTGAGCGTTTCCATGTCCTCGGGTGTGGCGTTAAGGATCAGGTCGTTCATGGTCTCGAAGTCAAGCCCCAGCGCCTTGGCGGGCACCACGCCCGCCGCCGTGAGGACGCCCACCAGCTCGGCGGCGTCGCCCTTCCGGGTGAATGTCACAAGCTTCATATAAATAGCCTCCGTGTTTTTTTCTACATCATACCATATTTTGGTTTAACATGCAATAAGCCCCTCCGACATAATCGTCGGAAGGGCTGTGTTCCAATGGGTCCTTAGCTCACCAGCTCCTTGGCCTTCTGGGCGGCGGAGGCGGCGTCCTCGGTGTAGGCGTCCGCGCCGATCTTGTCCGCGAACTCCTGGGTGATGGGCGCACCGCCCACCATGACCTTGATGTCCTTGCGGAAGTCCTGCTGGTTCAGGTAGGCCACGGCCTCCTCCAGCGCCGGCATCGTGGTGGTCAGCAGCGCCGACAGGCCCACGATCTTCACGCCCGGATTCTC
>JAFUWR010000171.1 GCA_017471125.1 Clostridia bacterium
CGCCCTGGCCCTGGAGAAGCGTGGGGTCATGAAGGGCACCGAAAACGGCTTCGAGCCGGAGGCCACCTTCATCCGTTCCTCCCTTGCCATGCTCCTCTACCGCCTGGCCGGGGAGCCCGCCGTGTCGGTGCAGGTGCTGGGCCGTCAGTGCGGCGGCATGGGCGACGCGGGCGAGCGCTACCGTCGGCTGCTGGACGCGCTGTATCAGGAGACGATGGCGCTGATCGGCCAGCACATATCGGCGCTGGACGCCCTGGCCGGGGCGCTGATCGAGCGGGAGGCCCTCGAGGGCGGCGACGCCTGCGCCATACTGGATCAGGCGCTGTCGAACGAAAGACAGGAATCGGCATGATCCGATGCAGGATTCGACAGGCGAAGCATGGAATCATCCACCCATATGCGGGAGGTTGATTCCATGTTTTCATATGATCTCAGGCACGATAAGCTGACGGTGCGGCTGGACGGGGAGCTGGACCACAGCATGGCCGCGCGGGTGCGGGGCGAGCTGGACCGGCTGATCGACGACGCCCGCGTACGGCGGCTGGTGTTCGACGTGAGCGGGCTGCGCTTCATGGATTCCAGCGGCATAGGGCTCATCATCGGGCGCTACAAGCGGGTGTCCCGGCGCGGCGGCAGCGTGGCCGTGACCGGGCAGGATCGGCGCATCGACAGGCTGTTTCAGATGTCCGGGGTGTATCAGGTGGTGGAGAGGATATAGGAGGGGGAGTATCATGAGGATCATCAACGAAATGCGCCTGGATTTCCCGGCGTTGGCCGAGAACGAGGGCTTTGCGCGGCTGGTGGTCAGCGGGTTCATGCTGCCGCTGGACCCCACGATGGAGGCGCTGGCCGACGTCAAGACCGCCGTGTCCGAGGCCGTGACCAACGCCATCATCCACGGCTACGGCGGCAGGCGCGGCACCGTGCGGCTCCACGGGGCGTACACGTCCGAGGGGCTTCTGTACATAGACGTGATCGACCGGGGGCGGGGCATCGAGGACGTGGAGCGGGCGCGACAGCCCTTCTACACCACGTCCGAGGGCGAGGAGCGCTCCGGCATGGGCTTCACCGTGATGGAGAGCTTCATGGACAAGGTGGAGGTCAAGAGCGCCCCGGGCGAGGGCACCTCCGTGCGGCTCATCAAGCGGGTGGACGCGGGGGAAGCCGCCCTCCCGCGCAGGGCCTGAGCGCCGGGGACTACGAAAGCGTCCGCGAGCTCCTCATATTGGCCCGCGGCGGGGACGAGGCCGCCAGGAGCCGACTGGTGGAGCAGAACCTCGCGCTGGTGAAGTACATCGTCAAGCGGTTTTTGGGCCGGGGCGTGGAGTTCGACGACCTGTATCAATGGGGCTGCCTCGGGCTTTTGAAGGCCATCGACCGGTTCGACCCGGACTACCCGGTGAAGTTCTCCACCTATGCCGTGCCGGTCATCATGGGGGAGATACGGCGCTGCCTGCGGGACGACGGGCCGGTACACGTGTCCCGCACCATCCACGAGCAGGCGCGGAAGATCGACAGCTATATCCGGGAATGCGAGGCCGAGCGCCGCCGGACGCCGGACGTGGCGGAGATCGCCGAGGCGACGGGCATCGACCGGGAGGGCGTGGTGCTGGCGATGAACAGCAAAAAGGCCGTGCGCTCCCTGTACGAGCCCGTGCGGGGCGAGGACGGGCCGCGGCTCATGGACGTGCTGGGCGCTGACACCATGTCGAAGGTGGACACCCGGCTCATGCTCTCGCGCATGCTCCGGGACCTGCCCGATAAGGAGCGCGCCGTCATCATCAGGCGCTACTTCCAGTCCCACACACAGACCCAGATCGCCCGGGACATGGGCATGACGCAGGTGCAGGTCAGCCGGATGGAGAGCAGGATATTGAAGCAGATGCGAAGCATGGCGGAGGGATAAAAAAACCGACCGAAGTCTATAAAAGACCTCGGTCGGTTTTGCGGCAGATCAGTCCAGCTTCATGTCCTTCAGCACGTCGCAGAAGTCGAAGGTGGCGAAGTAATCGCGGATGGTCTCGGCGCGGCGGATCATGTCGAAGCTGCCGTCGGGGTGGAGCAGTATCTCCGCGGACTTCAGCTTGCCGTTGTAGTTGTAGCCCATCGAGTAGCCGTGGGCGCCGGTGTCGTGGATGACGATCAGGTCGCCGTCGTGGATCTCGGGCAGGGCGCGGTCAACGGCGAACTTGTCGTTGTTCTCGCACAGGGAGCCCACCACGTCGTACATGTGGTCGCACAGGTCGAACTCCTTGCCGACCACGGTGATGTGGTGGTAGGCGTCGTACATGGCGGGGCGCATCAGGTTGACCGCGCAGGCGTCCAGGCCGATGTACTCCTTGTAGATGTGCTTTTTGTGGATGGCCGTCGCCACCAGGCAGCCGTGGGGGCCGGTCATGAAGCGGCCCAGCTCCGTGGACAGCGACACGTCGCCCAGCCGCGCGGAGGTCATCACGTCGAAGGATTCCTCGATGGAGCGGCCGATCTTTTGGATGTCCGGCATCTCCTGGTCCGGCTGGTAGGGGATGCCCACGCCGCCGGAGAGGTTGATCATGAAGATCTTCGCGCCCAGCTTCTGGTGGAGCTCGATGGCCAGCTCGAACAGGATCATGGCGTTGGCGGGATAGTAGTTGTTGTCCGCGGCGTTGGACGCCAGCAGCGCGTGCAGGCCGAACTCCTTGACGCCTAATTGCATCAGGTGCTGGACGGCGTGGACGATCTGCTGCTTGGTCATGCCGAACTTGGAGCCGGAGGGCTGGCCCATGTACACCGACCCGATCAGCAGCTCTCCGCCGGGATTGTAGCGCAGGCAGATGCGCTCCGGGATGCCGCCGTGCTTGCGCAGGAAGTCGATGTGGGTGATGTCATCCAGGTTGATGATCGCGCCCAGCTTCCGGGCGTACTCGAATTCAACGGCGGGCGTTTCGTTGGAGGAGAACATGATCTCGTCGCCGGAGAAGCCCAGGGCCTCCGCCAGCTTGAGCTCCGTCATGCTCGCGCAGTCCACGCCGCAGCCCTCTTCCTTCAATATCTTCAAGATGAACGGGTTCGGGCAGGCCTTCACCGCAAAGTACTCCTTGAAGCCGTCGTTCCACGAAAACGCCGACCGCAGCGCGCGCGCGGTCCTGCGGATGCCCGCCTCGTCGTAGAGGTGAAAGGGCGTGGGATATACGGCGGTGATCTCCCGAAGCTTTTCTTCGGAGACGAAGGGCAGCTTTTGCATAATTATCCACTCCAGTCTACTGAAAATATATGATATTTCATTTCGCGGCCCCCGTCAAGCGCTTTTTCGTTGCGTATCGGGGAATGACGAATTGTTTAACATTCCGAAGTTGAAGAAACGGGGATTTCGTGATAAAGTATAATAGATGTAATGTCGATCACCATACATGGGAGGAATCACATGTCCCTTTCCGACCGCATTGAGGCGCTGTTCATGTCGGTGCAAAAGCCGGTGCGCTACATGGGCGGCGAGTACAACGCCGTGATGAAGCGCCCGGAGGACGTCTCGGTGCGCTACGCTTTTCTGTTTCCCGATACCTACGAGGTGGGCATGTCCCACCTGGGGATGAAGATACTCTACCACGCCATCAACGCCCGGGACGACGCCTGGTGCGAGCGGGTGTTCTCCCCGTGGGTGGACATGGCAGACCTGATGCGGCAAAACGACATACCGCTGTTCACGCTGGAATCCCGCACGCCGGTCAGGGATTACGACCTGCTGGGCGTCACCCTCCAGTACGAGATGAGCTTCACGAACATCCTGGAGGCGCTGGACCTGGCGGGCATACCGCTTCGGCGCGAGGACCGGCATGACGGACCCTTCGTCATCTGCGGCGGTCCCTGCGCGTTCAACCCGGAGCCGCTGGTGCCCTTTGTCGATATGTTCGCCATCGGCGACGGCGAGGTGGAGACCCTCCAGACCATCGACGTGTACAAGAAGTGGAAGGCGTCGGGCCTGCCCCGGGAGGACTACCTGCGCATGTGCGCGGACATCCCCGGCATCTATGTGCCCTCGCTTTACGACGTGACCTACAACGCCGACGGCACCGTGAAGGCCGTGACGCCCAAGCCCGGCAGCGGCGCGCCCGAGGTGGTCATGAAGGCCATGCTGCCGGATCTGGACGAGGTCACCTATCCCGACCGCATCATCGTGCCCTACGGCGAGATCGTCCACAACCGCATCATGCTGGAGATCTTCCGCGGCTGCACCCGGGGCTGCCGCTTCTGCCAGGCGGGCATGATCTACCGCCCGGTGCGGGAGCGCAGCATGGACAACCTGATGCAAATGGCGGAGAAGCTGGTCAGCTCCACCGGCTACGACGAGGTGTCGCTGATGAGCCTGTCCTCCGGCGACTACTCCTGCCTGCCGGAGCTTGCGCGGGCGATGGTGGAGAAGTTCGCCACCAAGCGGGTGCGCATCGCGCTGCCCTCCCAGCGCATCGACAACGTGCTGACGGACACCCTGAAGGAGACCCAGAAGGTCAAAAAGACCGCGCTGACGCTGGCCCCGGAGGCGGGCACCCAGCGGCTTCGGGACGTCATCAACAAGGGCGTCACCGAGGAGGACCTGATGCGCTCGGTCACCGACGCCTTCGGCCAGGGCTGGTCGGCGGTGAAGCTGTACTTCATGCTGGGCCTGCCCACCGAGACCGACGAGGACGTGCTGGGCATCGCGGACCTGGCCGAAAAGGTCAGGAAGTGCTACTTCTCCATCCCCAAGGAGCGGCGCGCCCCGGGCCTGCGCATCACCGTGTCGGCCTCCGTGTTCGTGCCGAAGAACGACACGCCCTTCCAGTGGTCGCCGCAGCTGGACTACGACACCGTGGTCCGCAGGCAGCAGCTCTTGAAGCAGGCGCTTTCAAAGGTCAAGGGCGTGGATTTCAAGTACCACGCGCCGGATGTCAGCTACATCGAGGCCGTGTTCGCCCGGGGCGACCGGCGGCTGGGCGAGGCGCTGGAGCGGGCCTGGCGGCTGGGCTGCCGGTTCGACGGCTGGTCCGACCAGTTCCGCTACGACCTGTGGCTCAAGGCGTTCACCGACTGCGGCCTCGATCCCGACTTCTACGCCGCCCGCGTCCGCCCGGAGGACGAGGTGTTCCCCTGGGACCACCTGGACTGCGGCGTGACCAAGCAATACATGCTCTCGGAGTGGCACAAGGCCCAGCGGGCCGAGTGCACCCGGGACTGCCGCAAGGGCTGCACCGGCTGCGGCATGAAGCGATACGAGGGGGCGTGCGCATGAGGGCGTTGATCCGCTTCGGCAAAGAACCGCGCTTGCGCTTCATCTCCCACCTGGACCTGCAGCGCTTCTTCCAGCGGGCCGTGAACCGCACGGGCCTGCCCATCGCCTATTCCCAGGGCTTCAACCCCCATCCGGTGATGTCCTTCGGCTCGGCGCTGGCGCTGGGCTGGACCAGCGAATACGAGGTCATCGACATCAAGCTCTCCGCGCCGATGGGCCGGGGCCGGGTGGAGGCGGCGGTGAAGGGCGCGCTGCCCGAGGACCTGCCGGTGCTGGAGGTCCGCATGATCGACGACAAGCACCCCGCGCCGATGGCGCAGGTCAGGATGTCGGACTATCGGATCATCCTGGACGGGGACAGCGCGGGCAGGGTCGTGGAAGCCATACCCGAGTTCCTGGGCCGGGATAGCGTGATGGCGGTCAAGAAGTCCAAGTCCGGCGAGAAGGAGATCGACATCCGGCCGCTGGCCATCGCGCTAAAACAAACCGACGTCGGTATTTTTTGCCGGCTGATGCTGACGGAGCAGAACACCTTGAAGCCCGACCTGCTGGTGAAGGCCCTGTCCGATATCGCCGGGGTCGAGCCGCCCGAGGCCCGCATCCATAGGCTCACGCTGCTGGGCGAGGGCGACAACGGGGAGATATTGCCCCTGATGAAGCTATGACCCGGACGCTCCTGATGGAAGCCCTGCTGGGCGAGACGCGGCTGGCGGTCATCGAAGACGGCTGCCTGTGCGAGCTGTACGTGGAGCGCCCCGGTCCCGACGACGCGGCGGGCTCCATCTACCTGGGGCGGGTGGAGAACGTGATCAGCGGCATGAACGCCGCCTTTATAGACATCGGCATGGCGAAGAACGGCTTCCTGTACGCCGGGGACATATCAATAACCGACCGAAGTCTGTCCGATAAACTGGGCGGCCTGCGCATCGAGAAGCTGGCACGGCCCGGGCGGGACATGCTGGTGCAGGTGGTCAAGGCCCAGTCCGGGCAGAAGGGCCACCGGGTGTCCTGCCACATCACGCTGCCGGGGCGGAATTTAGTGCTGCTGACCGACGTGGAATACGCGGGCGTGTCCCGGAAGATCGACGACCCCGCCGAGCGCGGCAGGCTGTCCGGCATCGCCCGGGCGATGATCGCGGGCACGGGCATGGGCGTCATCGTGCGCACCGCCGCCGCGGGCGCGTCAGAGGAGGTGCTGCGCGGCGAGTGGGAACGGCTTATATCCCAGTGGCGGGAGCTCCAAAACAGGGCCCAACACGCCGTCGCCCCGAAGCGCCTTTTTTCCAACGGGGCGCTGGCCTTAAAGGCCGCGCGTGACATGCTGGACGACGCCGTGGACGCCCTGTGGGTGGACGGCGAGACGCTGTACCGGGAGGTCGTCGACCTCGCCGCGGCGCTGTGCCCGGACCACGTGGACCGCATACGGCTCCACGACACCAAGACCCCGCTGTTCGACCTCCATCGGGTGGACGCCCAGCTGGACAAGGCCCTGCGCAAGTACGTGTGGCTCAAGTCCGGCGGGTCGCTGGTCATCGAGGAGACCGAGGCCATGACCGTGGTGGACGTGAATACCGGCAAGTTCACCGGGAAAAGGGACCTGGAGGAGACGATCTACAAGCTCAACCGCGAGGCCGCGGAGGAGCTGGTGCGCCAGCTTCGCCTCCGGGACATCGGCGGCATCGTCATCGTGGACTTCATCGACATGGCGAGCGCCGAGCACAACGAGGGATTGCTTCGATACCTGCGGGAGCTGGCAAAAACCGACCGAA
>JAFUWR010000172.1 GCA_017471125.1 Clostridia bacterium
GATCGTCTGCGTGAGCTTTTTCACCTTTTCGCTGGTATATCTTGCTCCCGGCGACACGGCGGAGATGGTGCTGTCGCTTCAGGGCGAGGGCGCGAGCGGCGAGGTGGTCAACGCCATGCGCGAGGAGATGGGGCTGAACGATCCCTTTCTCGTGCAGTACGGCCGCTGGGTGAAGAACGCCCTGCGCGGTGACTTCGGCATTTCCTATAAAAATGGCCATCTGGTGAAGGACGAGATCTCCGGCAAATTCGGCTATACGGTGCTGCTGGCGGCGGTATCCTTCGTGGTGCTGTTGATCTTTGCCTTTCCGCTGGGCATCGTATCGGCGCTATACCACAACCGTCCGGCGGATGTCATCATAAGGGTCATCACCATCTTCGGCGTCTCCATGCCCCAGTTCTGGCTGGCGCTGATGCTGATATTCATACTGGCGGTGAAGCTGAACCTGCTGCCCGTGGCCATCAGCCTGACGCCCAAGGGCATGATCATGCCGGTGATCGCCATCTCCCTGGACCTCATCTGCGTCTATGCGCGGCAGATCCGGGCGGCCATCCTGGAGGAGATGAGCCAGCAGTACGTCACCGGCCTGCGGGCAAGGGGCATCCCTCGCAAGACCATACTGTTCAAAAACGTCATCCCCAACTCCATGACCAGCATCATCACCCTGCTGGGCCTGTCGGCGGGCACGCTGCTGTCCGGCACGGCCATCATCGAGCAGATCTTCGGCTGGCCTGGCATCGGCAAGTTCACCATCGAGGCCATGTCCTACCGGGACTATCCCGTCATACAGGCCTATGTGTTGCTGGTGACGATCCTCTACATCCTCATCAACCTGGCGGTGGACGTCATCGTGTACTTCCAGAACCCCCGGGCCCGCGCGGGCGCGGTGTCGAATTAAGGGGGGATCGTCATGAAAGAATTCTGGGCCAAGGCCAAAAAGAACCGCGCCTTCATGATCGGCGCCATCGGCATGCTGCTGCTGGTGCTGGTGGCGGTGTTCGGCGAGGCGCTGCTCAAGCAGGATCCCTACCAGGAGGATTTCACCGCCATGCTCCAGCCGCCGAGCCGACAGTTCATATTCGGCACGGACCCCATCGGCCGCAGCATCTTCTCCCGCGTGATCGCAGGGGCAAAATACTCGCTGCTGGCGGCGTTCCTGATGGCTTTCTTCACGGCGTTCATCGGCACGGCGCTGGGGCTGGTCGCGGGCTACATCGGCGGCTGGGTCGATTCGCTGATCATGCGTATGTGCGACGTGCTGCTGTCGGTGCCCACCACGGTGTGCGCCATCGCAGCCATCGCAGTGCTGGGACCGGGGCTTGACCACCTGGTGCTGGTGCTGTCGCTGCTGTGGTGGACCAAGTATGCCCGCATGACCCGCAACCTGCTGTTCAAGGTTCGGGCCAGCGAGTACATCACCGAGGCGCAGCTCGGCGGCGAAAACACCTTCCACATCATCACGCGCTACATCCTTCCCAACATCCTGCCGGAGATCGTGGTCATGTGCGCGCTGGACATCGGCAAGATGCTGCTGACCATCTCGGGCATGAGCTACCTGGGCCTGTCCGCCCAGCCGCCCACGCCGGAGTGGGGCTACATGCTCTCGGAGGGACGGCGCTACATCCAGAACGCGCCGTGGATGATCATCTTCCCCGGCGTCGCCATATTCATCTCGGTGCTCTGCTTTAATGTCCTCGGGGACGCGGTGCGCGACATCATGGACCCGAAGTACATACCAAAACGCAAGAAAAGAGGTAGAACCGCATGAAGAACCGCGCGACCAAGACCCTGATGCTCCTGCTGGCCGTCATACTGGCGCTGGGCAGCCTGACTCCCGCCCTGGCCGAGGGCAGCGACGCCCCGAAGTACCTGCGCGTATCCCTGTACAGCTATCCCACCGACCTGGAGCCCACCAACGGCTACTACGGCTGGGGCCTGGTGCGCATGGGCATCGGCGAGACGCTGGTCAAGTTCGACCCGCAGCTGAACATGGTCCCCTGGCTGGCTGAGAGCTGGGAACAGGTGGACGACGAGACGTGGCTCTTCCACATCCGCGAGGGCGTCAAGTTCCACAATGGCAACGCCATGACCGCCCAGAACGTCATGGAGACGATCCAGCGCTCCATGGACATGAACTCCCGCGCCGCCAACATCGCCAACATCAAGGAGATGTCCGTGGACGGCATGGACCTGACCATCGTCACCAACGGCCCCTACGCGGCGCTCCTCCCCTACCTGGCCGAGCCGCTGTTCACCATCGTCGATACCTCCATCGACACCTCGGACTTCGCCAACAAGCCCATCGCCACGGGTCCGTACAAGGTGGAGAAGTTCGACCAGTCCGTGAACACCCGCGTGGTGAAGTTTGACGAATATTGGGGCGGCGAACCCCAGCTGGACGTGATCGACTACCCCTACCTCCAGGATGCCGACGCCCGCGCCATGGCGCTGCAGGCCCAGGACATCGACGTGGGCCAGGCGCTGGTCAACAAGGACCTGGGCCCCTTCCAGAACAACGACGACTACATCGTATCCAGCCGCCCCAGCACGAAGACCATCTTCACCTTCATGAATTCCGCCGGTGAATTCCTGAGCAACTACGACCTGCGCAACGCCCTGGCCTACGCCATCGACCGCGAGCTCTACGCCGTCAACTTCATCGGCGGCAGCCCCGCCACCGGCCCGTACAGCGACACCATGGGCTGGGGCAACGAGAACCTGAAGGTCCCGTACTTCGATCCCGAGTATTCCATGCAGCTGATGGACGAGGCCGGCATCGTGGACACCGACGGCGACGGCTGGCGCGAGATGCCGAACGGCGGCAAGAAGATCTCCCTGAGCCTGCTGGTGGCCGGCACCTCCGACATCACCATCTTCAAGCCCATGTCCGAGGCCATGCAGGCCCAGCTCAGGAACGTGGGCATCGAGGTCGTCATCAACAATGTGGAGAGCTACACCGAGGCCGACGCGGCCAAGGACAACTACCTCGACCTGATGTACAAGCACATCAACGCCGGCGTCAACAACGATCCCCAGAACTTCCTGGACCTGTACTTCTACACCGGGAAGCAGAACAACTTCGGCAACTACTCCAATCCCGAGTTTGACGCCATGATGGATGAGCTGTTCGTCACCATGGACCGCGACGATCGCATCGCCCTGACCCAGAAGCTGTCCCAGTTCCTGATCGACGACGCGGCCGGCCTGTTCCTGGGCTATCCGGATTACAACATCGTCACCACCAGCCGCGTGGCCAACCTGACCCACTACGCCGTGGACTGGTACTGCATCGACAAGGATGTGACCGTCACCACCGTGCGGGACATCCCCTGAAAGGCAAAGGATCATCCATGACAAACATCCTGGAAGCGGAGCATCTCAACATCACCTATGAGACCGGCGAGGGCGAAGGCCAGCGGGCCGTGATCGACCTGTGTCTGTCCCTGGGGCATGGCGAGATACTGACCGTTGTCGGCGGCTCCGGCAGCGGCAAATCCACCTTCCTGCACAGCGCTATCGGGCTTTTGTCCGATAGTGCTCATATCGTGGGAAGCCTGAAGTACGAGGGCCGGGATCTAATCGGCCTGACCGAGGAAAAATGGAATGGATTGCGCGGCGTGGAGATCGCCCTGATCTTCCAGAATACCGGCCTATCTTTGAATCCCAACCGCCGCATCAAAAAGCAGGTGCTGGAATACGCGGAGGCCCACGGGATGCGCGAGGCCACGCAGGTCGTCAAGGACATGGAGGCGCTGATGCGCGGCGTGGGCTTCGTGGATCCCCAGCGGGTGCTGAACGCCTATCCCTTCCAGCTCTCCGGCGGCATGCTCCAGCGGGTCGCCATCGCCATGGCCATGCTGCTAAGGCCCAAGCTGATATTGGCTGACGAGCCCACCTCCGCCCTGGATGTCACCGTGCAGGCCCAGGTGGCGGCGCAGATCAAGCGGCTTCGGGACGAGTACGGCACGTCCATCATCTTCGTGACCCACAACATGGGCGTGGCCTCCTACATGGCCGACCGCATCGCCGTGATGGAGCGCGGGCGGCTCATAGAGCTGGGGACCCGGGACCAGATCATTCGCCATCCGCAGGCGGGATACACGAAGCTGCTGCTGGCAGCCGTGCCGGAGCTGGAGGAAACGGAGGGGATGCTATGAGCGGCGCGCTGCTTGAGATCCGGGATGTGTGCAAGGTGTTCGACCGGGGCAAGTCCAGCGAGGTCGTGGCCGCCCACCATATCGACCTGACTCTCCGGCACGGCGAATGCATCGCGGTGGTGGGCGAGAGCGGCTGCGGCAAGAGCACGCTGGCAAAGCTGATCACCGCCGTGGAGCGGCCCGACAGCGGGCAGATCGTCTTTGGCGGCGAGGACATCACCGCCCTGCGCGGCGCGGCGCTGCGGCAAAAGCGCCAGCAGATGCAGATGGTGTTCCAGCAGCCCATGTCCGCCATCAGCCCCCGCATGACCATCGGGCGCTTCATGAAGGTGCCCCTGGAGAACTTTAGGGTGGTGGAAAAGCGGGAAATGGAGGCCGAGGTGGACCGCCTGCTGGACATGGTGCAGCTGCCTGCAAGCTACAAGTCCAAGCTGCCCCACGAGGTGTCCGGCGGCGAGCTCCAGCGGGTGATGATCGCCCGAGCCATGGCGGGGCGACCGGCGCTGCTGATCTGCGACGAGGCCACCAGCGCCCTGGACGTGGCGGTGCAGCAGGACATCGTGGGGCTGATACAGCGGCTCCAGCGGGAGACCGGCGTGGCCTGCATATTCATCACCCACGACCTGTCCCTGGTGCGCCAGGTCAGCCAGCGGGTGGTGGTGATGTACCGCGGGCGCGTCGTGGAGGAGATGCCCAGCGACAGCATCGTCTCCCGGAGCCTGCATCCCTACACGAAGCTGCTGATCTCCTCGGTGTTCACGGTCAACTGCGACCAGTCCGCCGTGCCGGACGTGCGGCCCGAGGACGCCCGTGTGAAAAAGACCGCGGATGCCTGTCCTTTCTACGGGCGCTGTCCCAGGGGTACGGCGGCCTGCGGCGAAGCAGCCGTGGCGCTGCATGCCGTTCCCGGCGATGCCGCGCACCGCGTCGCCTGTCCCGTCGTATTGAAGGAGCTGAACGTATGAACAGCGAGACCCTGCGGACCTTTGTGACCCTGGCCCAGCTGGGCAGCTACACCAAGACCGCCCAGAAGATGATCGTGGTGCCGTCCACCATCTCCAAGCAGATCAAGCAGCTGGAGGCGGAGGTGGGCAGGCCACTGGTGATCCGGGACAAAAAAACGGTGAAGCTGACCCAGGCGGGGGAGGTGCTTTTGAAGCATGCCCGACGCGCGCTGGAGGCGGAGGCCGATTGTATCGGCGAATTGAACGCGCTGGACGAGAGCGGCGGCAGCATCCGCATCGGCGCGGTGAACTCCCTGTTCCAGAGCCACGTGACTAAATGGCTGAACCGTTGGCTTCTCGAGAATCCAAGGTCCCGGGTCAGCGTCGTCACCGACCATTCCCAGATCCTGCTCAACAAGCTCTACGACGGGGAGATCGACCTGTGCTTCGCCTACCGCGCCTTTCGCGAGAACAACTGCATCTGTATGCCCTTTGTCGAAGATGAGATGATCCTCGTCACGGGGCGGGGAAACGCTGTGCCCGAGGGCGGCGTCACGGTGTCCGAATTGAAGCGGCTGCCCCTCGTCAAGGAGACGCAGCTGAGCGTGGCGGACCCCAAGCTGTACGCCGAAGTGTTTGACAGGAACGACAACGTGCTCCTGTCCGTCAGCATGGGCAATCTGATCGTGCCCTTCCTGCTGGCGGGCAACGGATACGGCTTCGTGGTGGCGCGCTACGTCCGGGACGCGCTGGCCTCCGGGGCGCTGGTCCGGGTGCCCGTCGTCGATCATCCCGCCATCCAGCTCAAGAGCTATCTCGTGTTCAAGAAGGCAAACCCGCTGGCGACGGACGCGCTGATCGACGATATCAGGGGGTACGCAGACCGACAAAAATGAGCAAGAACATCATGAATATGTTTCGTTCGCCTTTTCCACAATATCGTGCTATGATTGAAGCACAGGAATATCTGCGAAGGGGAGACGAAGATGCTGTTGATCAACAAGACGCTGATCAGGATGTCCAAAGGCTTCCGGGGCTGGATCATCGCCATCGCGGTGCTCAAGCTGGTGACGCTGATGGGCATCTCTATTTTTGCCAGCTCCATCGGCAGCGTGCTGGGCAATATTTTTGATCTGCAAATGGGCTGGGCGCAATTGAAGGCGGACCTGCTCCGGGCAGCGCTGGCCTCGGTGCTGATGGGCGTGGGCGACCTTCTGGTGGGCGAGGCGGAGCACCGCTGCACCGCCAGCGCGCGCATCCACCTGCGGCAGCGCATCCTCGAAAAGGTGCTGGAGCTGGACGTTTCCGACGTAGACCGCCTGGGGGCCACCAGCACCATCAACGCCGCCGTGGACGGTGTGGAGCTGATGCAGATCTACTACAACCGCTACCTGCCGGGGCTCATCTACTCCGTGCTTGCGCCGATCTACTTGTTCTTTGCCCTGCGGGCGGAGTGCATGCCCGCCGCGGTGATGCTGCTGGTGGTCTCCCTGGCGGTCACGCCCATCAACAACCTGTTCAAGGAGATCAACGACAAAATGAAGGGCGACTACTGGGACACCCTGGAAAAGCTGACCAGCTATTATTTGGAGAGCATCAACGGCCTGACCACCACCGAGCTGTTCAACCGTGGCGACGACCGGGAGGAGAAGCTCGGCGGCATTGCCCAGCACATGCGGGACATCATACTGGACGTGATGGTGCTGAACTTCTCCTCCACGGCGCTGAACGAGCTGCTTATCAACGCCGCCATCGTCGCGGCGGTGGGCATCGTGTGTGCCCAGCTTGTGTCCGGGAGGATCGCCCTCACCAACGCGCTGACGGTGCTGATGCTGTCCTACAGCTTTTTCAGCTCCATTCGCGCCCTCCAGTGGATCGCCCACGACGCGCTGCACGGCGTGGCGGCGTCCCAGAACATCGCGAAGATCCTGGACATCGACACCCACAAGCCGGTAAACGGCGACGCGACGGTCTATGACAGCTTTGAGGGCATCCGATTCGACGACGTGTCCTTCGCATATAAGGGTCGAGACAGCGTGCTCGAGCACGTGAACCTGGACATCCCCCACAACGGGATCACCGCCATTGCCGGCGAATCCGGCTGCGGCAAGAGCACCATCGTGAACATGCTGCTGAGGTTTTACGACGCGAAGTCGGGCAGGATCGCCCTAAACGGCAGGGACTACCTGTCCATAGACCCGTCCGAGTTGCGCAAGCGCGTCATCATGGTCCCCCAGTCGGTGTACGTGTTCAGCGGCACGGTGCGTGAGAATCTTCTGATCGCGAAGCCGGACGGAACGGATGCTGAGCTGTACGAGGCCCTGGAGCAGGTACGCCTTAAGGATTGGATCGACTTACAGCCCGAGGGACTGGACGCGCCCGTGGGCGACGCGGGGGCGCGGCTCTCCGGCGGGCAGCGGCAGAAGCTCGGCATCGCGCGGGCGCTGCTGAGCCGGGCGGAGTACATCATATTCGACGAGGCGACCTCCTCCGTGGACGAGGAAAATGAGCGCGAGATCTGGCGCTGCATCAGCGAATTGGCCGAGACCCGCACGCTCATCATCATCTCCCATCGCCTGTCCACCATCCGAAACGCCGACGTGATCTACCTGATCGACGACGGCAGGGTAACGGAACGTGGCAGCCACGACGAACTGATGGCCCAAGGCGGCAAGTATCACCGATCGGTCGAAGAACAGGATCGGCTCGAGGCGGGCTTTGGCAGGAGGGCGACGGCATGAAGCGGCGATTCAAATACACCCTGCGGGAGCTGGCGGGGCGGCTCATGCGCATCGCCGCGCCCCAGGCTAAAAATATCGCCTGGGCGACCCTTGGCAGCATCGTGGGCAACGTGGCCCGCATGACCCTGATGGGCACAGGCGCCGGCCTGATCCTCTGCTATGCGGGCCTGATGGGCGGCAGCCCCTGGCTGTGGGGCGCGATGCTTGCCCTGAGCGCGGTCACCATCGCGGGCATGCGCTACCTGGAGGGCGTCACAGCCCACGTGGCGGCCTATACGCTGCTGGCGGACATGCGTACCCGCTTCTTCCACAAGCTGCGGGAGCTCTCCCCCGCTTGCCTGGTGGATCGGGAGCGGGGTGACATCATCTCCATCGCCATCGCGGACATCGACACCATTGAGAAGTTTTTTGCCCACACCATCGGTCCCATGTTCACGGTGATATTGCTGCCGCTGTTGACGCTCATCTACGCGGCGACCATCCGCTGGCAGCTGGCACTGACGCTGCTTCCGGTGTACATCGTCATATCCGTCGTCGTGCCTCTGGTGGCGATGCGGGCGGGCCGCGCCATGGGCGCGCGGTATCGCGGGCAACTGGGCGAAATGAAATCGCTGATCCTCGAGAGCGTCTACGGCCTGAAGGACATCCAGATCTTCGGCATCGGCCCTGAACGGCTTGAGATGCTGCGGGATAAGAGCCGCGAGATCAACAGGACCGCCCACGGCATGACCCTGCACAAGCAGTTCGTGCAGGCGGTGCCCCACTTCTTCATCTATATGGCGCGGATACTGATCGTGTTCGTGGCGTCGTGGCTTGCGCTGTCGGAGACCAGGGACCTGACGGCGGTGATCATACTCTCCTTCATCGTCTCCGCCTCCTTCTCCTCCACTCAGTCGCTGATCTCGGTGGTGACGAGCCTGCTGGAGACCTTCGCTGCGGCGGAACGCCTGTTTGAAATCGAAGACGAGACGCCCGCCGTCACCGAGGCCACGGAGGCCGTCGCGCTGGACGCCGTGGGCGACATTCGCTTTGAGGACGTGTCCTTCCGCTACAAGCGGGACGCCCGCCTGGTGCTGGATCGCGCCGACATGACCATCCGCAGGGGCGAGAAGATCGGCATCGTCGGACCCAGCGGCATGGGCAAGTCCACCGTGCTGCGGCTGCTCATGCGGTTCTGGGACCCGACGACCGGCGCGATCCGACTGGACGATACGCCGCTCGATCGCGCGCGGCTCGACAGTCTGCGGGACCGCATTGCCCTCGTGGAGCAGCACACCTTCATCTACGACGACACCGCCGCCAACAACATCGCCCTCGGCAAGCCCGACGCGACGATGGAAGAGATCAAAACCGCCGCCCGGCGTGCGGGCATCGCAAACCTCATCGAACGCCTGCCGGATGGCTATGACACCCAACTGGGCGAGTTCGGCAGCCACCTCTCCGGCGGCGAGCGCCAGCGCGTCGGCATCGCCCGCGTGATGCTGACGGACCCGGATGTCATCGTCATGGACGAACCCACCAGCAGCCTGGATGTCTTTCACGAAAAGGTGCTTCTGGACACGCTGGAAAGAGAGTACGCGGACAAGACCATCGTCATCGTGTCGCACAGAAAATCCACGCTCACCGGTTGCGACCGGGTGCTCTGCATCGAGAACGGGCGGCTGCATGAGATGGGACCTGACGCTTCGTCGATGTGGTCCTCTATCTCCCCGACCAACTGACCGGACAATTCAAAGGACTGTCGGTCAAATACTATGTTTTCTTTGATGAAAGGCTGTGGGTAAAACATGCACGAATCAATTGGCTATGTCTTGGACAAGGCATAGTCTGTTTTCCGATCCTGTTTTCCTCACTTTGAGAAACAGGACTTTGTTCTTAGCAAACCTCTTTCATTAAATCTCCGTCATTTTGTCACCAGTCTTGCAGCCTGCCGTGGTATAATTGTTATCACTATTTTAGGGAGGCGCTGGTATGATTTCCTATTTCCGCTTGTGGCGACTCCTTGAACAACGTGGGTACTCCAAGAAGGACATCACCTGGCTTGCTGGGATCAGCGACAGCACCTACAGGAAACTGCTGAACAGCGACTCAGTCCGGCAACTCGGGATTTGTTGGAGGAGTATATGGAACTAAAGAAATTGGAACATGATTTGACTGTTTGCAAGGTTGCGGCGATTACGGACATTGACATGACTGCCGACTTTTTCTTTATTGGCAAAACAGATGAAGAAATGTCTTTGGTTTGCAAGACCCATGATACACCGAAAAATACAACAGAGCGGGATGATGGATGGAAAGGGTTTCGCATTCAGGGCGTTCTTGATTTTTCTCTGATCGGCATCCTATCGAAATTATCGGGAATCCTCGCTGAGAATAATATCGGGATCTTTGCAGTATCAACTTTTAGCACGGATTATATTCTCGTTAAGGCAGAAAACTACGAGAAGGCTTTAAGTGTACTGTCTGCAAAAGGATATACTATTGTCTAAATTCCAGTTTCTCGACATGTTCCCGTGCGCGAGAAAAATTGTCGTTCTGCTGTCAAGGAAATGAGGTCATGGAACGGAGAATAGGAGGATCAAATGGAAGTCTGGGATGCTTATAATAGTGGATTTGAAAAGATCGAATGGATGACTTTGATACGTGGAGAGGCGATCCCGGACGGAGTCTATCATCTCGTAAGCGACGTTATCGTCAAACACGCGGACGGATCATATCTTTTGATGCAGCGTGACAGCAGGAAGCGTTTCGGCGGTATGTGGGAAGCAACAGCCGGAGGCTCTGCCTTGAAGGGAGAGACCCCTCTTGCCTGCGCCGTCAGGGAACTGTGGGAAGAAACCGGGATCGGATCAGAAGAACTGGTGGAGGTCGGGCGTGTCGTCAGTCATGACACGATCTACGTTGAGTTCCTCTGCGTGACAGACTGCGATAAAAGCAGTATCGTCCTGCAAGAGGGAGAAACATCGGCATACAAATGGGTCACCCGGGATGCGCTGATCTCAATGAAGAAAGAAGAATTGTTGACAGATCGTATGCAGAAGCTCATCGATGAATTGAAGCCTTCGGTCCGCAATAACAGATAAGGAGTTAAAAACATGAACAAGGATATGTGCGTCCGTTGCGGTGAAGGCGTTGTAAATATTCGTGTTGGAGCGATCATCATCAAAGATGATAAAGTCCTTATGGTCAAAAATGACCGTGATGATTATTACTATTCCGTGGGTGGACGCATCCAATTCGGAGAAACTGCCGAACAAGCGGTCAAACGCGAAGTCAAAGAAGAATTGGGCCGCGAGATGGAAGTCGACAGGCTCGGTTTTATTGGCGAAACATATTTCTATGGGACCATCAGAGACGATCAGGAACGCCTGATCTATGAACTGGCATTCCATTTTTATATGAAAGTTCCCGATGATCTCGACTTGCAGGGCGATACATTCTTTGAAGATGGAACTCCTCAGCATCTTGAATGGGTCCCGCTCGACACAGACAAGGTGATATACCCGGAGTTCTTCAAAACAGAGCTCAGGCACCCAGTCAGAGAAACAAGGCATATCGTGGCTGACGAAAGATAGATCGCACCAGGCCGCCCACTCGGAGCGGCCTGTTTTTTTTACCCTCGTCGCCTTGTCAGCATCGAGCGGAGGCCAATGGGGTCCCAGGTCGTCAAACGCGAGGCGTCAAGGGACCTCGACACCGCCAACGCCGGAAGACAA
>JAFUWR010000012.1 GCA_017471125.1 Clostridia bacterium
ATCCACGACGACCTCCCCGGCATGGACAACGACACCCTGCGCCGGGGACGGCCCACGAACCACGTGGTCTTCGGCGAGGGCCAGGCGATACTGGCCGGCGACGGCCTGCTGAACTGCGCGTTCGAGACGATGCTGGACGCCGCCGTCAGGACGCCCGACCGGGCCCTGCGGGGCCTGATGGCGATCCGCGAGATCGCCACCGGCGCGGGCGTCACGGGCATGATCGCGGGACAGGTGATGGACCTGTACTGCGAGGACAACCGCGTCGGCGACACCCGCGCCCTCGAGTACATCCAGCGCGACAAGACCGCCTGCATGTTCATCTACCCCCTCCGGGCGGCGGCGCGGTTGTGCGACGCGGACGACGCGGCGCTGGACGCGCTGACCCGCTACGGCGCGGCCTTCGGCAAGCTGTTCCAGGCCACCGACGACCTGCTGGACGTGACCGGCGACGCCGCGGACGTGGGCAAGACCCTGGGCAAGGACGCCGAGAGCGGCAAGCTCACCTGCATCTCGGCTTACGGGGTCGAGGGCACCCGGGCGCTGGTGGACAGGCTCCACGAGGAGGCCGTGGACGCCCTGCGTCCCTTCGGCGAAAAGGCACAGTTCTTTATTGACCTCGTGGACAGCATGGTGGGCAGGAAGAAGTAAGCGAAAAGCAACGGGACGAACCATATGTACTTGGAAAAGATAAACGACCCTTCTGACCTGAAAAAACTGAACATCAGGCAGCTAAGGCAGCTCGCGGAGGAGCTCCGGGCGGAGATCATCAAGGTGGTCTCGGACCGGGGCGGGCATCTTGCGTCCAATCTGGGCACGGTGGAGCTGACCATCGCCATGCACTACGTGTTCGACGCGCCCCGGGACAAGCTGGTGTTCGACGTGGGGCACCAATGCTACGCCCACAAGCTGCTCACCGGCCGCTACCGGTCCTTCCAAAACCTTCGCGGCAAGGACGGGGCCAGCGGCTTTCCCCAGATGGAGGAGAGCGAGTACGACGCCTTCACCGCCGGGCACGCTTCCACGGCCATCTCGGCGGCGCTGGGCATGGCCCGCACCCGGGACATCATGCGGGGCGACTTCAACGTGGTGGCCCTGGTGGGCGACGGCGCGCTGACCGGCGGCATGTGCTACGAGGCGCTGAACGACGCGGGGCAGAACGGCACGCGGATGATCGTCATATTGAACGACAACGCCATGTCCATCTCCACCAACGTGGGCGCCATGAGCCACTACCTGACGCAATTGCGGCAGAGCAAGACCTATCGCGGCATCAAGCGCGGCATACGGCGGGGTTTGGGGAAGATACCGCACGTCGGCATGCCGGTGTTCCGCTTCCTCGAAAAGTTCAGGGACTTTTTGAAGTCGCTGTTCGTGGACGGCAAGTTTTTCGACGCGCTGGGCTTTTCCTACATCGGGCCTATCGACGGGCACGATTTGAAGCACCTGATCCGCATCCTCAAGCGCTCCCGGGATTCCCAGGAGCCGGTGCTCATCCACGCGGTGACCCAGAAGGGCCGCGGCTACCAGCCCGCGGAGACCCATCCCGACCAGTTCCACGGCGTGGCCCCGTTTCTGGTGGAGTCCGGCGAGGCGCGGCGGGAGGGCGGCATCGCCATGGGCCGCATCGCCGCGAAGCATTTGGCGGAGCTTGCGGAGAACGACATCCGCATCTGCGCCATCACCGCGGCCATGCCCTCGGGCACGGGCCTCGATCAGTTCGCCGCGGCCCATCCCGACCGCTTCTTCGACGTGGGCATCGCCGAGGAGCACGCCGTCACGATGGCGGCGGGCATGGCGTCCCAGGGGATGAAGCCCTACGTGGGCATCTATTCCACGTTCTTGCAGCGGGCCTACGACCAGATCGCCATGGACGTGTGCCGCAACAGCCTGCCGGTGACCTTCCTGATCGACCGGGCGGGGCTGGTGGGCGGCGACGGCGCGACCCACCAGGGCGTGTTCGACCTGAGCTATCTGCGAAGCATCCCGAACCTCATCGTGGCCGCGCCGCGGGACGTGCGGGACCTCAAGAAGCTGGTGTCGCTGAGCGCGAGCCTCGACCAGCCGATGGCCATACGCTATCCCAAGAGCGGCGAGGATCTGGGCCCCGGCATACAGGCCCAGCAGGACTTCAAGATCGGCGAGTGGGAGCTTTTGAGCACCGGCGACCACGTGATGATCTTCGCCGTGGGCCGGATGGTGCAGCTTGCGATGCAGGCGGCCATCGAGCTGATGGGCAAGGGCGTCAATGCCGGTGTGGTGGACGCGCGGTTCGTGAAGCCGATGGACGAGAAGCTGCTCGTCAGGCACGCGAAGCACGCCTGCCTGGTGGTCACCGTGGAGGAGAACGTGCTGGCCGGCGGCTTCGGCGAGGGCGTGCTGGACGCGCTGTCCAGGGCGGGCATCGACCGGCCCGTGCTGTGCCTGGGCGTGCCGGACAGGTTCATTCCCCACGCCTCCACGACCCAGCAGCTGGACGCCTGCGGGCTGTCGGCGCTTAAGATCGCGGAGCGGATATTGAAACGGTATGGTGAGCTCAAATGAAGAAGCGCCGCGCCGACGAGGCGCTCTTTGAGGACATGAACCTGGAATCCCTGGCGCTGGCCCGGGCCCTCATCATGGAGGGTCGGGTGATGGCCGGGGATCGGAAGATCCTGAGCGCCAGCGAGAAGCTCCGGGAGGGCGACGTGCTTCGGGTGCGGGGCGAATTGGACGCCTACGTGAGCCGTGGGGCGCACAAATTGAAGAAGGCCCTCGAAGTGTTCCCCATAGACCTCCATGATCGCGTGTGCGTGGACGTGGGCGCGTCCACCGGCGGGTTCACGGACGTGATGCTCCGCGCCGGGGCGAAGCGGGTCTACGCGGTGGACGTGGGCTACAACCTGCTGGACTACCGCCTGCGCAGCGACCCGCGCGTCACCTGCATGGAGCGCACCAACGCCCGCTTTCTAAAGCCCGGGGATTTCGACCCGCGGCCCACCTTCGGCGCGACGGACGTGTCGTTCATCTCGCTAAAGGCCGTGCTGCCCGCGGCGCTGGGCGTTCTGGAGGGGGAGAACGCGGCCTTCGTGGCGCTGGTGAAGCCCCAGTTCGAGGCCGAAAAGGCCGACGTGGGGGAGAAGGGCGTGGTCCGGGAGCGCCGCGTCCACGAGCAGGTCCTTCGAGACATCGCGACCTTCATACCCTCCACCGGCTGGACGCTTTCGGGCATGGATTTTTCGCCCATCCGCGGCCCGGAGGGCAACATCGAGTTCCTGTTTTACCTGACGAAACGGCCCGATCCCGCGCCGATCATTACGGAAAATGTGATCGATGTTACAATAAGCCGCGCTTATGACAAATTCATTAAATCATTCAAAGGGGGCTTGTAAGCAGGCCCTCCTTTTGTATATTATAGTAATATAGAATCGAAATGATGCTCGCGAATTGCGTTAACAAAGTCAAAATATACGTTTTGGCTTTGTTAATTTGACGCAAAAAGCGTCCGTATCAGGAGAGAGGGGTTCAAAAATGGCCGTTGAGCGCGTGGGGATCCATTGGAATTCGACCAAGCGGACCGGCCTCGAGGTGGCCCTTCGACTGATGCGCATGCTCGAGGCCCGGGGCGTTGAGATCGTCGTCAACGGCGAGCTCCAACAGCAGCTGGGCCGGCCGGACATCCCCGTGGACGCCTTCGAGCGCTGCGGGCTGCTGATCGTCTTGGGCGGCGACGGCACGATCCTATCCGCGCTGGACTGCGCGATCCCCTATGACATCCCTATACTGGGCGTGAACCTGGGCAGGCTGGGCTTTCTGACGGAGCTCGAGACGGGCGACCTGACCGACGAGAACGTCGACCGCGTGCTGTCCGGGGACTACGCCATCGACGCGCGGATGACCATGCGCGTGGACGGACAGAGCGACGCGACCATGTTCGCCCTGAACGACATCGTCATCACCCGCGCCACCCCCGCCGTGCGCGTGCTGTCGCTGGAATACGAGGCGGACGGCGCGCTGGTGGACTGTATTTCCGGCGATGGGCTGATCGTCGCCACGGCGACGGGCTCCACCGCCTATTCCCTTTCTTCGGGCGGGCCCGTGGTGCTGCCGGGGCTGGATTGCTTCGTGCTGACGCCGGTGTGCCCCCATACCCTGAACGCCCGGCCCGTCGTGGTGTCGTCCGACCATCGCATCACCGTGCGCATGCTGGACGACCGCGGCGGCGCGCAGGCGGTGCTGGATGGTCGCAGGATCATCCCCCTGAACCACGAGACCCGGGAGATCACCATCTGCCGCTCCGAGCGCGTGGCGCGGTTCGTGCGCCTGCGGGAGCGCAATTACTTCGGCTTGCTGCGCAGCAAGCTGTCCGAGTGGACCCATTGACAACTGTTCTCATCTGCAACGATAATCGCGGGGGGCTTTTACGTGATGAAGAGCGCGCGCCATAATCTGATATTGGAAATCATCGACACCATGGATATAGAGACCCAGGAGGAGCTGGCGGAGGAATTGAAGCGGCGGGGCGTGAAGGTGACCCAGGCCACCGTGTCCCGGGACATCAAGGAGCTGAGGCTCCTGAAGGTGCTGTCCGAAAACGGCGGCTATAAGTACGCCACCGTGGAGCGGGCCGAGAAGGGCATGAACGACCGCTTTGCCCGCATCCTGGCGGAATCCATCGTCAACATCGACTCCGTGAACAACCTGATCGTCATCACCACCCTGACGGCCAGCGCCAACGCCGCGGGCGAGGCCATCGACTCCATGAAGTGGAACGAGGTGCTGGGCACCATCGCCGGGGACAACACGCTCCTGATCATCGCCCGGTCCAACGAGGCGGTGGAGACCGTGCTGGCCCGCATCAACGCGCTGCTGAACGGGTGACGACATGCTGCTTGAACTGACCATCGAAAACATCGCGCTGATCGACGCGCTGCGCATAGAATTCGCGCCCGGCTTCAACGTGCTGACCGGCGAGACCGGCGCGGGCAAATCCATCGTGGTGGACAGCGTGAACCTTGCCCTGGGCGGCCGCGCCGACCGGGACATCATCCGCACGGGCTCCGAGAGGGGCAGCGTGCAGGCGCTGTTCGACATCTCGGGGAACTCGCGGGCGCAGGCCTATGCCCGGGAGATCGGCGTCGACGCCGAGGACGGGCTGATCGCCGTGCGGCGGGAGCTGAGCCGCAGCGGGCGCAATCTGTGCCGGGTGTCCGGGGTGATCGTGCCGCTGAACGTGCTCAAAACGCTGACGTCTATGCTGATGGACGTGCACGGCCAGCACGAGCACCAGGCGCTGATGGACCCGGCCCGTCACATGGGGTTCCTGGACGCCTTCGGGGGCGAGGCGCACGCCGCGCTGTTGGATCGCGTGGCGGAGCTGCACGCCGCCCGGGGGAGGATCGGCGCGGAATTGAAAAAGCTGATGAACGACGTTTCGGAAAAGGAACGTCTCTTTGACGTGCTGAGCTTCCAGGCCCAGGAGATCGCCGCGGCCAAATTGAAGCCCGGCGAGGAGGAGAAGCTGACCAAGCGGCTGTCGGTGCTCGAGAACGCCGAGAAGATACGCAACGGCGTCGAGACCGCCTACGGCCTCATCTACCAGGGCGCTGGGCGGGACGCGAGCGCCCAGGAGGCGCTGCTTCGGTCCGCCGAGGCCATGGAGCACATCGCGTCGCTGGACGAGCGCTACGGCCAGTTGGCGGGGCGGATACGGGAGCTGTACTACGCCGCTCAGGACGTGGGCTATGAGCTGCAATCTTTGATGGACGACATGGACTTCGAGCCGGAGCTGCTGGACAAGATCGCGGCGCGGCTTGACCTGATCGGGCGCCTGGAGCGCAAGTACGGCCCGTCGCTTCAGGAGGTCATCGCCTTCGGCGAGAGCGCGTCCAAGCGGCTGAACGAGCTAAAGACCAGCGACGAGACCATCGCCGCGCTGAAAAAGCGCTACAAGGAGGCCGACGGCAAGCTCCGGGAGGCCTGCGCCGAACTGACCGAAGCCCGCAAGGCGCTGGCGAAGCGGCTGTCCGAGGAGATCTGCCGTCAGCTTGCCGACCTGGGCATGGCGCGGACGCGGTTCGACGTGCGCGTGGAGCCGGAGCCGAAGCCGCTGTCCACCGGCATGGACAGGGTGGAGTTCATGATCTCCCCGAACCCCGGCGAACCGCTGCGCCCGCTGGCGGCCATCGCCTCCGGCGGCGAGATCTCCCGGGTGATGCTGGCGCTGAAGGTCATCTCCATGGACGCGGAGGGCGTGGATTCGATGGTGTTCGACGAGATCGACACCGGCGTCTCCGGCCGCATGGCCCAGGTGGTGGGCGAGAAGATGTGCCTGATCGCCCGGGCGCGGCAGGTCCTGTGCATCACGCACCTGCCCCAGATCGCGGCGCTGGGCGACGCCCACTTCCGGGTGGAGAAGGTCTCCACCGACGACCGCACCCAGACCCTGGTGACTCGACTGGACCGGGAGGGGCGCGTCCACGAGCTTTCGCGACTGGTGGGCGGCGGCGCGGACAGCGAAAGCAGCCTGTCCCACGCGGGCCACATGCTGGACGACGCCGCGGCGACGAAGGCGGCGCTGTAAAAAAATTGTCCCTGCCAGACGGCGGGGACGTTCTAATCATCGGGATTCGATCATCCCGGAATTGATGTAGTGGGCCAGTATGTCCACGATGCGGGCGTTCTTGCCGCCCCGGGCGACGATCAGGTCGGCGTGGTCCACGTAGTTGCGGATGTACTTCTCATACATGGGCTTGACGGTCTCCAGGTACTGCCGGTAGACGCTCTCCACGGTGCGGCCCCGGTCGCGCAGGTCGCGCTTGACGCGGCGGAGCAGGCACACGTCAGGGTCCACCTGGATGTAGATCTTGAAGTCCAGCAGGTCGCGGACCTCCGGGTCGTAGAACACGTGGATGCCCTCGATGATGACCACGTCCGTGGGCTCGATGGTCCCGCCCGGGTCGGCGCGGCGGTGGTTGGAATAGTCGTATTCCTTGGCGGTGATGGACTGTCCGGCGCGAAGCCTCAGCAGGTCGTCCCGCAGGGCGTCGTGCTCGAAGGCCTGCGGCTCGTCGTAGTTGATGCGCTCGCGCTCCTCGAAGGTCATGTCCGGGTGATCCTTGTAATAGGAATCCTGCTTGATGTAGATACAGGGCTTCTCCAGCCGCGCGCAAAGCGCCTTGGCCATCGTGGACTTGCCGCTGCCGCTGGCCCCGCATATCCCGATTATCAACATGTGGCCGCCCCCTCTTCTTTGGTGTCCCCATACGATTTTAACATGAAACGCCGGAAGATTCAACACCGGTCTGCGAAATTTACGAAAATCATCCCGAAAACGAAATCGTTTGAAATTGATCGAAATTGTTAACGTAAAGTCTTTATCTAACTTCTTGACTGTTTCGTGCAATCGTTGTATATTACTATATGAGAAGATGCGAAAATCTCTGTTTACGCACAAATCGAAATGGAGTGGCACAATTGTACAGAAAAGACGTGGGTGAAAACAGCAGACACCGCGCGGTAATACCTTACATGAACCCGGGGATCGCCAACATCATAAAAAACGTCGAAGAGGCGACCGAGGACCGCGCCCTGGCCCAGAGCATCTATTTCGGGCCGACGGCGCTGACGCACATCAAGCGGCTGTTGGAGATGGGCGGCTCCATCATCACGGACACCGTACTGGTGGCAAACGACATCGACCAGTCCCTGCTGGGCGCCAACGGCGCGAAGGTGCTGTGCTTTATCGACGACCCGCAGGTGGTCTCCCTGGCCGAGCAGCGGCACGTGACCCGGGCCGAGGTGGCGGTGGATTACGGCCTCGCGGTGCCGGGCATCAAGCTGATGGTGGTGGGCAGCGCGCCGGCGGCCATCAACCGCATGCTCCAGCGGCGGCAGCGGGAGCCCATGAGCGACGTGTGCGTGCTGGCCGCGCCGACGGGCTTCGCCAGCGTGGTGCAGCTCAAGGAACGCCTGATGGACTCCGACATGGCCGCCATCATCGTGCGCGGAAAGAAGGGCGGCGTCCCGGCCACCACGATGCTCATGAACGCCATCCTCCGGGAGATCGCGCTGGAGAACAAGGCGTAAAAGACAAAGTAAAGCGGACGGTCCCGATCAGGGATCGTCCGCTTTCGCATGTCAGCTTACAGCTGGCTGGTGCAGTGCGGGCAGCGGGTGGCGTCCTCGGCGATCTCGCTCTTGCAGTAGGGGCAGAGGCGGGGCTCCGGGGTCTCCTCCACGGGCGCGGGCTTCTTGAGCTTGTTCATGGCCTTGACCACGCTGAACAGGCACAGCGCGATGATGATGAAGTTGAACACCACCTGCAGGAAGTTGCCGATGTTCAGGGTGATGGCGTTCTCGCCCTGGCCCTTGAGGTGGATCGCGATGTGGGTGAAGTCCACGTCGCCGAAGATGCAGGCGATCAGCGGGGTGAACAGGTCATTGACGATGCTGGTGACGATATTGCCGAACGCGCCGCCGATGACGACACCGATGGCCATGTCCACGACGTTGCCCTTCATGGCAAACTCTTTGAACTCGTTAAGCAACTTGCTCATGTAAAATCATTCCTTTCAGCACGTTGGGTAGTATTTGAACGCAACCATTATACCACATATCCGCCGCAAAATAAACCCCTTTGGAAAATAAATTATATCCTGTCACAATTCACGAGGCGCGGAGATAGGTTTTCTCGAACTCCTCCACGGGCACGGGCCGGGCGAAATAGTACCCCTGGAACAGCTTGCAGCCCATCTCCGCGAGCATGCGATACTGAGCCTCGGTCTCCACGCCCTCGGTGACGGAGGAGATGCCCAGCTCGCTGGTCAGGTCGATGATGCTGTGCAGGATGGTGCGGGCGCGGGCGTCGTCGGTGGTCTTTTTCAGGAAGATCATGTCGATCTTGATGACGTCCACCGGCATGTCCTTCAACATGTTCAAGGACGAGTACCCGCTTCCGAAGTCGTCCATCTCCACCAGGAAGCCCGCGTCCTTCAATGCCGAGAGGATGCGGATGCGGTTTTCATTGTCCTGCATCATGACGGTCTCGGTGATCTCCACCCGCAGCTTCTGCGGCTCCACGCCGTACTCGGCGACGATGGACTTGAGCTCCTTGACCACGTCCATGAAGTAGAAGTCCTTGGGGGACACGTTGATGGAGATGAACAGCCCGTCGCGACCCTCGCGCTTCCAGCGGGCCAATATCTCGCAGGCGCTGCGCCACATGTAGCGGTCCACGTCGGCGATCATGCCGTTGTTCTCAAACACCGGGATGAACTTGTCCGGCGACAGGAAGCCGTCCGACGGGTGGATCCACCGCACCAGCGCCTCCGCGCCCACCACGCGGCCCTTGGTGTCCACCATGGCCTGGAGGTAGGGCCGCAGCTGGCGCTCAGAGAGCGCGTCGTCCAGCGCGGCGGTCACGTGCTGGTCCCACAGCACCTTTTTGCGCATGTCGTCGTCGTAGATGGCCACGTGGCGCGTGTACTCGCCCTTGATGGTGGAGAGCGCCATGTGCGCCCGGTCGAACATCATCGCCACGTCCAGCCCGGGCTCCGTCACCTCGTACACGCCCTGGTGGATGAGTATGGCGTGCTCGCGGCCGCCGCTGCGCACCACGAAGCGGGAGAGGAAGCCCTCCGCTCGCTCGGCGTCGAAGAACTCCGAGGTGACGCACAGGCCGAAGGTGTCCCCGCCCAGGCGCCCGATGAGCGTGCCTGCGGGCATGTTCCGGCGCAGGCTGTCCGCGATGGCCTTCAACGTATAGTCGCCGAAGTCGTTGCCGAACACGTCGTTGACGAGCTTGAAATCGTTCACGTCCAGGTAGCAGATCATGTAGCGCCGGTCGGGATGCGCCCGCAACGTCTCGCGGATGCGCTCGTACAGGCGCTCCCGGGTGTACAGGCCGGTCAGCGTGTCGTGGGTGGCGTTGTACTTCTCCCGCTGGAGGGCGCGCCGCTGCTCGGTCTCGTCCCGCACCCGCAGGGAGGAGCCCACCGTGCGCTGCTTGCCGTCCATCACGCTGTGCTTCTCGAGAAAGTAGTACCGGGCGTCCTCGCCCTCGCCCAGCACCTTCCGGCAGCGCCACTCGCTGCCCTTGAAGCTGAAGGTCCCGAAGATCTCGGTGATCCGGTCGGCGACGGGCTCGTAGTCGTTGCGCTCGATGCCTAAAAATTCCCGCCCCGGGCGGTTCGCCCAGACGCAGCGGCCCACGGCGTCGAAGAAGAACAGCGCCTCGGGCAGGTCCGACGCCACGTTGGCGAGCATCCTGTCCAGCAGGCGAAGGGGCCGGTAGTACAGCGCGAAGTAGAACACCAGCAGCCCGAACACCCCGAAGCCGATCATGGACCGGTCGATGGGGGAGCGGGAGAAGATGTAGAAGGACTCCCACAGCCCGATGAACACCATCGAGAGGAATATGACGGCGTAGCGCTCGTAGTAGATGCGCGGGGCGCGGAGCATCTTTAGGAAGAACGCGACCAGCACCGCCAGGAAGATGGCGTAGTCCACCACGCGGTGGAAGGTCTGGCCGAGGTAGGGGACGAGGCGGTAGTAGGGATAGCCGTCCACCATGACGGCCTCGGTGCCAAAGGCGTGGCCGAAGATGGGGTTCAACAGAAGCTGCACGGCGTCCACGGCCAGCGCCGCGTAGACGAGGCCCTTCATCCACCCCTTTGGCCAGGACAGGCGGCAGTATTCGAGGGTGAAGCTCAACAGCGCCAGCATCACCACGTCCATGCCCAGGAAGTAGATGTAGCAGCCGACGGTGGACAGCAGCTTTTCCCGGGAAACGATGATGAGGAGGTTGCCCGCCACGGGCAGCACCAGCGCCCCGGTCAGCCGGCTGACGGCCCTGCCGATGGCGCGGGGCGAGCGGCGGCTCAGGTAAGCGCAGACGCACAGCGCCAGGGCCAGCAGCGCGACCACGATGGAAATGGCCTCCCGCACGTCCGTCACCTCCCGCATGCTTTCACGAAAACGTTACCTGCGTATCCAATATCCATATTTTAACATATCCCGGGCGCTTTGTCTACCTTTTGCGGGGACAATTTTCCGCTTCTTGCCGCCGAATTTGGGCGATGCGGCACAATACGCCGTTTTGACACCAAAAAGCCCCATTTAGAATATTACAAAAAATTGACATCTGCCTATGAAAATGGTATCATATAGGAAGTAAAAAAGAGGGGATAGATCGATATGACCAAGAGATTTCTTGCGTTTCTATTGACGCTGTGCCTGGCGCTGACCATGCTGCCCGCCGCCTTTGCGGAGGCCGTGGACGCCCAGCCCGTCGAGAGCCAGATCGAGGCGGCCGTCGGCGAGCTGGAGGCGCTGGAGCTGGACGACCTGGAGGAGTACACCGTCGCCGAGGATGCGGAAGCGCCCGTCGAGGCGGTGTTCGAGCTGGACAGCCAGGACGCCCAGGAGTCCGACGGCGTGAAGCCTACGAAGATCAGCTTCAACGCGGCCAAGCTGAACATCGGCCTGAACGAGACCTCCACCGCCCTGAAGGTCGTCTTTGACGACGACCCGGAGGCCGTGCGCGACGCCGTGCTGACCTTCACCTCCGACAAGCCGAAGTACGTCACCGTGGACGAGAGCGGCGCGCTGTACGGCGTGAAGAAGGGCACCGCCACCATCACCGTCACCACCGACAACGGCCTGAAGGCCACCTCCAAGGTGACCGTCAAGGCCGCGCCCACCAAGGTGACCGTGAAGCCCACCGCCGTCAAGCTGAACGCCGGCGCGACCGAGGCGCTGACCTACAAGTTCAACTCCACCAGCGCCGCCGGCGCGATCCGCTGGTATTCCGACGACGAGACCATCGCGAGCGTCGATCCCCTGACCGGCGTGGTGACCGCCGTCGCGCCCGGCGTCACGAAGGTCACCTGCGAGAGCTTCAACGGTAAGCAAGGCACCGCCGCCGTGACCGTGCTGGACGAGCCCCGGACCCTGGACTTCGACGCCCCGACCCTGGCGCTGGGCGCGACCCAGAAGTACACCCTCGAGGCGAAGCTGAACCCCGGCGCGGAGTGCCCCATCACCTATACCACCGACAACGCGAAGGTCGTGTCGTTGAAGAACAACGTGGCCACCGCTGTGGCCGCGGGCACCGCCACCATCACAGCCTCCACCTACAACGGCCTGACCGCCACCTGCGTCATCACCGTGGAGCCCGCGCCGAAGTCGGTGAGCCTGCCCATCAAGACCCTGTACCTGGGCGAGGGGCAGACCTACCAGCTCTACCCCGTGGTGGACGGCTGCGCCACCGGGCTGACCTACACCACCAGCCAGAAGAAGTACGTCACCGTCACCGACGACGGCCTGGTGACGGCCGAGAAGGCGGGCACGGCGTACATCACCCTAAAGACCTATAATAAGAAGTCCTTCAAGCTCAAGGTCATCGCCCAGAAGGCGCCCACCAGCGTGGCGGTCAGCCCCAAGGCCCTGGACCTGGGCGCGGGGGAGACCGGCAAGTTCACCGTCAAGGTGCCCAGCGGCACCTGCGCGCGGGTGACCACCGAGGTCAGCGATCCCACCGTCGTCGAGGTGGACGACGAGACCGGCGCGGTCACAGGCCTCAAGGCCGGTACCGCCACCATCAAGGTCACCACCTACAACGGCCTGACCGACACCTGCGAGGTCACCGTGTATCCCGCGCCGGACGCGGTGGTGGTGCCCGTGACGCTGGACCTGGCCGTCAAGGAGACCGCCCAGCTTGCGCCCACCATCCAGAACGGCGCGCGCACGGCGTTCACCTACATAAGCGCCGACACCAAGATCGCCACCGTCACCGCCGCGGGCCTCGTCACCGGCAAGAAGGCCGGCAGCACCACCGTGCGGGTCAAGACCTACCTGCCCGACGTGTACGCCGACGTGACCGTCAACGTCTGGGGCGCGCCCACCAAGGTGACCGTCTCCCCGAACAAGGCCAGCTTCGGCGTGGGCGAGTTCTACCAGATGAACCCGACCATCCCGGACAACACAAAGACCACCTACACCTACAAGAGCGCGAACCCCGCCGTGGCCTCCGTGGACGAGAACGGCCTGGTCAAGGGCGAGGGCAAGGGCACGACGACCATCACCGTCACCACCCACAACAAAAAGACTGCCAAGCTGTCCGTCACGGTCCTCGACCCCTACTATCCCGAGAGCATGTCCCTGGTGGGCACCGTGCCGAAGCTGGAGATCGGCGAGACCTTCCAGATCGTCTACGCGCTCACGCCCACCTCCGCCGAGACCGGCATGAACTGGGTTTCCTCCAATCCCGCCGTAGCGAAGGTGGATGACGACGGCCTCGTCACCGCTGTGGGCAAGGGCAACGCGACCATCACCGCCACGTCCACCAAGAACGCCAAGTGCAAGCTGGCCGTCAAGGTGAAGGTGACGCCGGTGGGTGGCGAGAGCTACGCCTACGAGGGCGAGCTGATCACCCTGATCCCCGAGCGCATCACCGACATCGACGAGATCGACGAGAACCTCGAGAAGATCATCGCCATCCGCGACTGCGCGCTGGCCCAGATCGACGAGCTGGAGGACGACCGCGTCATCTCGAGCAGCGACGCCTCCAAGCGGGCCTCCATGGTGACCAACATCTTCAAGAACTACGCCTTCCCGTGGATGACCCTCAAGTATCAGGATTACTGGAAGGCCGCCAACTCCGAGGGCGGCGTGAAGGACTTCAAGCCCGGCAACGTGTACTACGGCCTGCCCTACATCTCCGGCTCCGGCAGCAACCGACACTACAACGTGGCCCAGGCCGTGGGCGAGAACCGCTACTATGATTCGGGCAACGGCTATTACATCCTGAACCAGAGCAACCTGCTCAGCAAGAAGTACGTGGGCAACGACTGCTCCGGCCTGGTGGACGTGTCCATTTGGGGCCTCAGCTCCAGCCACTCCGACGACCGCACCGACGACATCGCCAGCTCCAGCGCCTACAAGACCATCAAGGACTTCAAGGCCATGCGCCCCGGCGACCTGATCTGCAAGGGCGGCTCCCACGTGGTCATGTTCCTGTACTACGTCAACGACGCCAAGACCGAGTTCATGATGATCGAGAACGGCGGCGCGGAGCCCGGCACCAACACCGTGCACTGCGACATCTACCCCGCCAGCTACTACTCCTCCAGGAACTACAAGGTGCGCCGACTGGCCTCCCTCGGCTAAAGGCACACAGAAACGCGCCCCACGCGACGTTTGATCGCGTGGGGCGTTTGCTATGATTTCTTGCGGAAGGCGTCGCGCTCGCGGCAAAGCTCCGCGTAAAGCTGGCAGGCGTTCCAGGCCACGTTGGTGGGCGTCAGCACCGCCTTTAGGTCGATGCGTGGGATGGCCGAGAAGCGCAAGGCCTGCAAGAAGCCGTTGAACTGCGCCTCGTCCAAGTTGCACATCACCAGCATCGGCTCGTCGAAGTTCTCGGAGGCGGCGGGGGACGCGCTCACGGGGATGCCGACCATCGCGCCCAGCGGCAGGCTAAAGCCCTCCTTCGGCACGACCTTCAATCGGAGCTTGAGCGCGTCGCACAGCTTTTGGAGCACCGCCGTCGCCCGGGCGTCCAGGTTGAACGCCAGTATCATCGGGATGCCCATGTCAGCGCTTGTGCGCCCGGGCGATGAACTGGGCGATGCGGTCGCGATTCTCGCACACCTCGATGGTGACGTTGAAATCGCGGGACTCGCCGGGCTCCAGGTAGGTCAGGAGCCCCTGGGTGCGGCTCTCGGAACGGTTGACGACGCTGGACGTGGTGGGCTCCAGTCCCAGCGCGTACTCGCCGGCACGCATGCACTTCCACTCGCACAGCAGCGGGAACACGGCCTTGTCGTAGCGCACCATGGCGGCCAATCCCAGCTTCTCGTTGTGCAGCATGGCGAACGCCTCGCCCTCGGCGGCGTGCCCGGTGTGGAAGTAGCACTGCTCGTCGCGGCCCACGCCGGGGGCCTCCATCACGTCGTAGTTGTGCATGCCCTCCTGGGCGAAGTCCGTGCGAGCCTCGATCTCGGACGTGGAGAAGTACGCCTTCGCGCCGTCGTCCAGCATCGGGTAGCCGAAGTTGATGTGGTAGACCAGCATCAGCGGGGACGTGGCGAAGCCCTGGTTCTCCACGGTGTCGCGGATGTGCAGCTCGTTGCGCTCGGTGTCCAGCGTCAGCCTGCGCTTCATGACCATGTTGGGGCCGAACACCTCGGCCTCGCGGATCTCGCCCGCCACGCGCAGCACCTTGTCGTCGCCCTCGTACTCCTCCCAGGCGGAGACGCCCGCGGCGGGGAGGTTGTCGAAGGGGCCGTGCAGGCCCAGTTGCTTGCCCTCGTCCTCGCCGGCTGCGCCCGCGTAGGTGAGGCCGCAGGTGGTCAGCATGCCGGCGTAGAACTGCTTGAGGAAGCCGCTCGCGCCGTCCTCCACGTACAGGTGCGGCGAGCGCACGCCCACCTTGTTCAGCAAGCCGATGTTCGTGCCCTTGTAGGACAGGTAGGGGATGTCCAGCCCGCGGTCGGGCAGCACCGTCAGCTCGATGCCCTTGCCGTTCTTGAGTTGCAGCACACGCACGCCCCGGGCGGGGCCGTCGTTGTAGGTGAAGTCCCGTATGCCGCACAGCGCCGACGGGTCGCCGCACCACTTGCGGAGTTCAAATTCCTGTGACTTCTTCATGGAAGCACCTCCATTTCTTAACAATACCTATTATCGCACCAATGGGCGCGTTTGTCAATCGGATTTATCACAAACCGCCTTGCGATGTGTAATAAAATAGCTTATCATGGTCGGTGAAGGAGTGATACGCATGGAACCGATCTTCGGGCTCATGGATTTTATCAAGAATTCGCCGACGGCCTTCCACGCGGTCGAAAGCATCGCGGCGATGCTCGACGGCGCGGGCTTTACGGCGCTCAACGAATGTGAAGCGTGGCGATTGAAGCCCGGCGGGCGCTACTACGTCACCCGCAACCGCTCGTCCGTCATGGCGTTCAAGCTGCCGGACGAGGGTCTTTCGCACTTCCAGATCGTCGCGAGCCACGCCGATTCTCCGGCGTTCAAGCTCAAGCCCGTCGCCAAACACGACGCCCAGGGCTACGCGCTTTTGAACGTGGAGAAGTACGGCGGCATGATCATGTCCACCTGGTTCGACCGGCCCCTGTCCGTCGCGGGGCGCGTGGCGGTCAGGACCGGCGCGGGCGTGGAGGCGCGGCTCGTCTATATAGACCGGGACCTGGCGCTCATCCCCAACCTGCCCATCCACTTCAACCGAAGCGTCAACGACGGCGTGAAGCTGGACCCGCAGACGGACA
>JAFUWR010000173.1 GCA_017471125.1 Clostridia bacterium
CCTGGACGACCTGGAGGGCAAGACCTTGGCGCTGGACAAGTCCGCCTCGTCCTACTATTTCTTCCTGACGGCGCTCGAGAACGGCAGCGCGCTCAAGGAGGACGACATCAACGTCATCGACATGGGCGACACCACCGAGGCCGGCCTGGCCTTCATGAGCGGCTCCGTGGACGCGGCCATCATGTGGGAGCCGGAGCTGTCCGAGGCGCTGGAGAGCGTGGAGGGCGCGCACGCGCTGGTGACCTCCGCCGACTATCCCGAGACCATCATGGACTCCCTGGTGGTGAACGCCAAGTACGCCGCCGACCATCCCGAGATCGTGGAGGCCGTGGCGGAGTGCTGGTACAAGGCCGTGGACTTCATGAACGAGAACCCGGACGAGGCCTACGAACTGATGGCCTCCGGCTTCGAGGAGGTCACCGCCGAGGACATCGCCGCGGACAAGGAGGGCCTGGAGTTCTTCGGCCGCGACGACAACGCCACGCTGAACGACCCCGCCACCGAGCGCAGCATCTTCGCCATCAGCCAGGACATGGCCGACTTCTGGATGGCGAAGGGCGAGTGCGACACCGACGACCTGACGGATTTCTTCGCCCTGGTGAAGTGATACAGACAGATGAAGCCCCCGGCCGGATGGCCGGGGGCTTTGACGCGCCGCGTCACTGGTCGATGAGGCACACGTTCGCGTAGTGGGTCAGGTAGGTCTTGCCGTCGATGGTGACCTGGACGGAATCGGAGTCGCTGTAATCGAGCCACGAGGAGACCTTGCCCTCCACCACCTCGCCGTTGGGGAGCTTGACGATGCCGTAGTTGAAGCGGTATTGCAGGTCGAAGAGCTGCCGGTTGCCGTGGTGCGTCTCCCAGTAGACCACGAAGGCCAGCACCGCGAGGGCGACGACGACGATGGCGGCGAGGATGAGCTTGGTCTTGGTTTTCATGGCGGTCTCCTTTCGATGGGACAGTGTTCAATCGCGCTTGCCCAGCAGCTTCACGCGCCCCGACAGCCTGAGCCCCGTCACCATGCTGCCGACCTTCCGGCAGCAGGGGCATTCCCGCGGCTCGGATTGCCGGCAGTCCCGGTGGGCCAGGTGCACCTCGTAGCGCCGGTTCAGGCAGCGACGGCAGATGTAGTCGCCGTATTCGATGACGACGGGCTTCAGGGACAACATGGCGATACGACCTCTGACAGGCTTCAGTTTTTCGCCGCCACGGCGCCGGCCCTGCGTCCCCAGTGGACGCAGCCCATGACCGCGGTGCCGGAGCCGGGATAGTACGGCCCGATCCAGCCGCCGGCGTTCAGGCCCGCCGCGTAGAGGTGGGGGATGACGTTGCCGTTGACGTCGATGACCTCGGTGTCGGTGTTGATCTTGAGGCCGCCCAGGGAGCCCAGGTTGGCCGCCACGTTCTTGTAGGCGTAGAAGGGGCCGGTGATGGGGGCGACGCCGGTCTTGCGGTCGTACTGGGTGTCCGCGCCCTCCTTGGCCATGTCGTTCCACAGGGTGAGCTGCTTGACCAGGTTGCCCGCGGGCACGCCGATGGCCTCGGCCAGCTCCTCGATGGTCTCGCCCTTGCAGAGCACGCCCGCCTCGACGTCCGCCGCGGCGGTCTCCGCGGTCCACACGGTGGCCGGGTCGTCAAAGGTGCTCTCGCCGAAGATCATGTAGGTGGGGCCGTCCAGCGCCACGGTCTGCTGGAAGATGGCGCGATAGTGGTAGGCGTAGGTGGCGTCCTCGCAGACGAAGCGGAAGCCCTTCTGGTTGACGATGAAGGAGGGGAAGGTGGGGATGGTGTTGTCGGTGGCCGCGCCGGTCTTGGCGCAGAAGTCGATGCAGCCGCCGAAGCCGGCCACGTCCGCGCCGATCTCCATGCCCATGCGGATGCCGTCGCCGGTGTCGGTGACCGCGGACATGACAGTGGAGTTGTTCAGGTCGAAATACTGCTGGGGGCTCAGGCGCTTGGCCATGTCGAGGTTGTGGTCGATGGAGGCGGTGCACAGGATGACGCCCTTGGTGGCCTTGACACGGATCTCGCTGTCGCCCTGCGCGGCCACGACGCCGATCACCACGCCGTCCGCGTCCTTAATGAGCCGCTTGACCTCGGTGTTCAGCTGGAGCTCCGCGCCGTTGGCCTCGGCCACGGCCCAGGTCGCCTGCACGAAGATGCCGCCGCTGCCGATGCCGCCGCCGCCCTCGTAGACGTGGATGC
>JAFUWR010000013.1 GCA_017471125.1 Clostridia bacterium
GCTCATCGGGCACCTCTGCGGTAGCCAGCAGTGCGCCGGGTTCCACGCCCAGGGCATCGGCGATCAGCGCCACCATGGTCGCGTCGGGGATGCGGCGGCTCACCTCCCAGTTGGCCACGGTGGGGCGGCTCACATGCAGATGATCCGCCAGCTGCTGCTGTGAAAGTCCCTTTTCAATCCTTAAACGGCGCACCGTTTCGCCGAAGTTGTTCATGTTGCCTCTCCTGCCTCATCTGTCGGTATAAATAAAGTATAATCAATGAGAAAACCAAAAACAAGAGCGCGATGCGGGGATGTTGTGTCTTTCTGAAACATCCCTTTTTTTTCATGCCCGCAATTTGTATAATCAATCGGAAAGATATTTACATTCAGAAGGAGTGATGGTATTTGAAGGCATTGAATATTGCGTCGATCCTGCTGTTTGAGACGACACCGGATCTGACCCTGGTCTTCATGCTGCTGTTCATCGTTGGATTGGCAGGAATATTCAGGAAATCCGGCCTGAAGTGGTGGTGGGCGCTGGTGCCCTGCTACAGGGGCTTTCAGCTGTCCAGCTGCGCCGGGCGGGAATCCGAGGGCCGCATGTACTTCCTGACCTCCCTGGCCGTGGTCGCGCTGAGCATCACGGGCATCCTGGTATTAAAACAGCAGGGCGACAACCTCTCCGGAACGGCGGTACTGCTCACGATCCTGGTGCTCACGGTGCGCATCGCCCGCTTTTTCTACAGCATACGCATATTTATGGGCCTGATCGAGGTCTACGGCGTCAAGAAGCGCTGGCTGTGGCTGTGCCTGACCAGCTATACCAGCTGGATTCCGCTGGTCATCTGGGGCTGGAGCAATGCATACCAGCCCGGCTGGAAGGTGGAGGACATCAAGGCCTTGCTTGCGAAGCTGGCCCATCAGGGCAGCGCCACCGTCATGGACAAGGGACTGACGGTGAACCTGAAGGACCGCACGGTCACGGAAAACTTCCAGAAAAAGGTGCTGCTGCGCGACATCCACATGGCGATCCCCCAGGGCCACATGGTGCTGCTGCTGGGCGGCTCCGGCGCGGGCAAGACCACGTTTTTGAACGCGGTCAACGGCTACGAGAAGGCCAACGCTGAGGTCATGCTCAACGGCAGCAACATGTACACCCAGTACAAGAAGATGCAATATGAGGTGGGCTTCGTGCCCCAGAGCGAGATGATGCGGGGCAAGAATACCGTCATCAACACCCTGATGGACGCGGCCAAGCTGCGCCTGCCCATGGATGTGAGCGCCGCCGACCGCAAGGCCCGGGTGGAGGAGGTCATGGAGATTTTCGGCCTCACCCCGGTGAAGAACAACCTGGTGGAAAAGCTCTCCGGCGGGCAAAAGAAGCGCCTTTCCATCTCGATGGAGTTTATCTCCAACCCCTCGCTGTTCATCCTCGACGAGCCGGATTCGGGCCTGGACGGCGTCATGGCGCGCGAGCTGTTCGAGCAGCTTCGGAAGATCGCCGACACCGGCAAGATCGTCATCGTCATCACCCACACCCCGGACCGCGTGATCGACCTGTTCGACGACGTGATCGTGCTGGCTAAGGACTCGGCTCGCACCGGCCGCCTGGCCTTCTACGGCAGTATCGAAGACGCCCGGAAGTTCTTCGGGCGCGAGCGTATGGAGCAGATCGTCAAGTCCGTCAACCGCGTGGAGGAGGGCGGCGACGGCCTGGCCGACGAGTTCGTGATGAAGTATGCGAAGGAGGTGGCGTGACATGTCTGAGCAGAGCGTGAACAAACCCTCCCGCCACATGAGCATTCGCCATCGCGGGCGCCTGAGCCAGATCGGCATCTACTTCGCACGGCAGCTGGTGATGTTCGTCTACCAGAGCGACTGGAAGGTGCTGCCCATGGCGGCGCTGATCGCGGGCCTGGTGGGCATGGTCATCCGCAGCCGGCTGTTCATCAACATGGAGGGCACGCTGATGGGCGGCTTCGCGATGGTCATGGTGTGCATCTGGAACGGCTGCTTCAATTCCATACAGGTCATCTGCCGCGAGCGGGACGTGATCAAGCGCGAGCACCGCTCGGGCATGCACATCTCCTCCTACATCGTCTCCCACATGCTGTACCAAGCGCTGCTGTGCCTGTTGCAGACCGCGGTGACGCTGTACGTGACCAAAGCCGTGGGCGTGAAGTACCCGGCGGAGGGGTTGTTCACCCCCTGGATGATCGCGGACTTCGGCATTTCGATGTTCCTGATCACCTATGCAAGCGACATGATGTCGCTGTGGATCTCCTCGCTGGCGCGCACCACCACCACGGCCATGACCATCATGCCCTTCGTGCTGATCTTCCAGCTGGTGTTCTCCGGCGGCATGCTTTCGCTGCCGGACTGGACCCACTACATCACCCCCCTCACCATCTCCAACCCTGCCTTGAAGGTCATCGCGGCCCAGGGCGATTACAACAACCGCCCGGCGATGACCATCTGGAACCAGCTGAACAAGATGCGGGGCAAGGAGATCAGCGCCACCGTCACCGTGGGCCAGGTGGCCGACTTCCTGCAGAACGAGGAGATCCCCGTCATCCAAAAGCTGCGCGATACGCAGCTGACCCGGGTATTCCGGCTGGGGGAGCTCAAGGATACGATGCAGGGCGAAGCGTTCCAGGCCTTCCGGCAGGAGCACGTGCTGGAGGAGACGTCCGTCGCGGATCTCCTCAGGTCCGTGCGCGATGCGGACGACTTCAAGGCGATACTGGACCATGAGATCCGGCTGGACGGGCCCGGGATCAGCGTAGGTGCGATGCTCGACACCCTGCTTTCAGACGGGGAGGTCATGGATCGCCTGGCCGAAGAGAAGGTCATCCCCACCACCACCGTGGGCGACGTGCTGGACCTGCTGGACGCGGAGGGCCTGCTGGAGAAGTACAAGGATGTCGAACTGGGCAAGGATATTTACGTGCGGGACCTCATCGACCTGGTCGTCTCGAGCGAGACTCTGAATTCTTTCCGGGATCAGAGCTACACCTATTCCACCACCGTGGGCGACTTGGTGAACCTGATCGGCGAGGACCGGGTCAAGGACCTGCTGCAAAACAAGATCGCCGACGCCAGCTACAACCCCGACTACGACAATACCCGGGACAACATCATGGGCTACTGGCTCAGGCTGGCCCTGTTCGTGCTGGCCTTCGCGGCACTTTCGATGATCACGCTTGAATTTATAGACAAGGACAAGCGTTGATTCATAAATTTAATTCCCGAAAGGAGAAAAAAACCATGACACTCTTTCCCAATGCACTTGCCGAAACCGCTGAACTTGACGCCGCGCTGGAGGGCCTGACCAAACAGGAGGCCGCCGCGGGCGGCGCCATCGTGGGCATCGCCGTCGGCCTGATCATCGCCGTGGCCATCGTGTGGTATATCTTCCAGGCCATCGCCGACTGGAAGATCTTTGCCAAGGCCGGCGAACCCGGCTGGAAGTCCCTGATCCCGATATACAACATCATCGTGGAGTTCAAAATCTGCTGGAGCAGCGCGATGGGCGCGGTCTTCGCCGTGGCCGCGTTCTGCGCCAACTTCCTGACCTCCGGCCAGGACGTGGCAAACTGGAAGTTGATCGTCGCCGGGGTGCTGGCCCTCGTCATGCTGGTGCTGTACGTCATGCAGTCCCTGAGGCTGGCCAAGGCCTTCGGCAAGGGCGCGGGCTTCGGCGTTTGCCTGATCCTGTTCGGGCCCATCGCCCGCCTGATCCTGGCCTTCGGCGGCGACCGCTACGTGGGACACCCCGACCGATGAGCCCCCCGGCCCGCCCCGCGCGGGCCGCGATCCATAGATAAGGAGAGGAAAGCATGAACAAGAAGCAATGGCTTCGGCGGGCCCTGGCGCTCGCGCTGACGCTTGTGATGGCGACGCTGGCCCTGGCGGGCTACGCCGAGGAGCAGGCAACTTTGCAGCCTGGCGACGACGCGGTCTTCGGCGTGACGGAGGCCGAGGTGGAGCGGAAGGTCTACCCCTACGTGAAGGATTTTGGCAAAGACGAAATCGAGCGCGACGAGGTCGCCCTGTACTATGTGAACGGCGGCGACATCCCCTACGTGGCGCTGAGCGAGTACATGGAACTGCTCACCGAACTGCTGGAGAAGGGCGATGGGCGCGAAGGCATCGCCTACAAGGTGGAGCGCGACGGCGAGCACATCTACGCGGTCAGCAGGACCGACCGCAACAGCATGATGTCCGTCAACACCGAGATCAACCTCATCTGGTTCCTGGACTTCAACTCCTTCACCCAGAAGTCCGACGTGACAGCCTCCGTGACGATGACCGCCCTGCCGGAGCCCGTAGAGGTTGACTTTGACAAGCTGTTGGAAGCGATAACGACGATGGACCCGGAGGAGGGGCAGCAGTATTTTATGGATATGCTGAACGCCCGGCAGCCCGCGCCGGAATCCCTCTTCACCGCCGACGCCGCGTCGATCAATCGCGTGGGCGAACCCCTCGCCCTGAATCTGTCGGACTACGGGATCGACATCGTGGAGCACGACGGGGAATGCTACATTCCGCTGCAAACCCTGAACGACCTGTTCATGGGCGGGTTCTACATGCGCTACGTGTTCAACGGCATCGGCCTGTACGCCTTCCCCTACGGGCACGACGGGCTGTTGGAGGAGGTCTACCAGGCCGAGCCCCAGGAGATGAGCGAGGAATTCGCGCAGTTCAACTACGGCGAGCTGCTGTTTATGCTGGACAGCTTCTACGGTTTGAAGCCCGAGCACGACATCGAGGCTTTCAGCGAGCTGCTGGGCAACACCCAGCTGGCATGGAAGATGTCCACCCAGTCGGAGGACGTTGACGAAGCCATCAGCCAGCTGTGCATGACCTATCTGGACGACATGCACAGCAGCTTCAACAGCCGTTCCTGGCGGTCGAATCAGGAAGTCGGCGGCAATGTCCTGGACGCGCTCAGCAAGATGGGTTTTTCGAACGTCAGCCATACCAAGACATCCGAGCTCTTCGCCAACGCCCGGCGCGCCGCCTTCCCGGACGGCCTGCCCATGTACCAGGAGATCGGCGACACCGCCTTCATCACCTTTGACCAGTTTGTCGGGCAAGATGATTCGTCCTACTACTATCATATGGACGAGCCCCAGGCCGACGAGTTCTTCATGACCTTCATCTCCCCGGAGGAGCAGCTCGCGCAGGGCGAGGCCTTGCTCAATGGCGAAGAGGTCCAGCCCCAGGAAGCCCAGGAGCCTGTGGACACCATCCGGCTGTTCAACTACGCCTACAAGCAAATCACCCGGGAGGACAGTCCCATCAAGAACGTGGTGATCGACCTGTCCAACAACGGCGGCGGAGCGACCAACGCTGCGATCTATGTCGTCGCCATGGTGCTTGGCCAGGCGAACATCGCCCTGAAGGACACCTTCACCGGCGCGGAGACCATCATGCGCATCGGCGCGGACCTGGAGTTCAACGAGGACTACAAGTCCTATCAAAAGGCCCTGGTGCCCCTGGGCTACAAGGTGTGGTGCCTGACCTGCTTGAACTCCTTCTCCTGCGGCAACCTGGTGCCCGCGGCGCTGAAGATGTCCGAACGGGTGCCCATCGTGGGCCAGAGGAGCGGCGGCGGAAGCTGCGTGGTGCTGCCCTGCTCCACCGCCTCCGGCACGCTGTTTCAGATTTCCGGCAATTTGCAGCTCTCCACCGTGCGCAACGGCTCCTTCTACAACATCGACCAGGGCGTCGAGCCGGACGTGCCGCTGATGTGGCCGGAGAGCTACTACGACCGCGAGGCGCTGGTGGAATACCTCAACACGCTGAAGTAAAACCAGGGCAAGCCTTCCCCGGCATTGTCCTGCCGGGGAAGGCCTTGTGAAATCAGCCCTGTACGGGCCACAGTTAAAGGGAGATGTTACAATGGGAGTCACTTCAAAGTACCATCGTTACAGAGAGGCCGGGGAAGCCGCGAACGTCAATAACGTGGCGCGGTTCGGCGAGCCGGCCTATTCCCTGTTTACCACCTCGAAGGTCTTTACCCTCCACAAGCACATCGACATCACCGATGCCCAGGAGCGCATCGTCTACGAGGCGAATACCAAGTTTCCCTCCATCCGTGACAAGACGGATGTGACCGACGCCCAGGGGAACCAGGTGGCGCATATCGAGAGAAAGCTCTTTACGCTGCACGAGCGCCACTTCGTGACCATGGCGGACGGCAAGCAGTTCCAGATCTCCAACGAGCTGTTCCACCTGATCAAGGACATCACGAACATCGAGGGCCTGGGCTGGCAGCTGAGGGGCAATATCGCAGGCCTGAACTTCGAGCTCTATGATCAGAACGGCGCTGTCATCGCCGTGATCGGCCAGAAGATGCTCTCGATCCATGACAAATACAGCATCGACATCTACCAGCCGGAGCTGGAGCCGATCGTGGTTGCCATCCTTGTGACGCTACAGCACATGATGAAGGACCGGGCGGCCTCGGCATCGTCGGGCGCATCGTCGTCGTCCTCGTCGGGGAATTGATACTGAACTCAACCCGGATAGAACCATTGCGAGAGGAGAATTTATTATGGTCAATCTGAATGAAAAAGAATATGGTCTTGGGCATCATCGTGGACATTCTCGTCTGCGGCGGAGGTGTGCTGCTGGTGGAGTTTATCCTGTCGCTGATCGACAAGAAGCCCTTTGCCCCGGACTGGCGCTGGGTCATCTGGGTCCCGCTGGTTCTGACCATCTCGGATGTGTTCAGCGCGAGGAAGAAAAACAAGAAATAAGGGACAAGCGATTTGGAGGAAAAAACACATGAAAAAGGCGCTCAGCATTCTTGTCGTGGCGGCGATGCTCCTGAGCCTCGCCCTGCCGGTTTTTGCGGAAGGGATCGATTACACCACCGGAACGCCGTGGCCGGATATCGACCTGGACGGCGTAGTGACCGCCGATATGGAAGCCGATCTCAAGGACAACTTTGCCCTCGCCGTCAACAAGGACAAGATCCTTGCCCTTGAGATCCCGACGGGATATTCCGGCGGCGGAACTGTGAGGGATGTCGCTATAAAGGTGGGGGAGGACCTGAAGGAAATGTTCCTTGGCGACGCGCCCGAGGGACATGACGAGCTGCTTGCGTACAATTATTTCCAGCTGCTGATGGACTGGGATGGGCGCAACGCCCAGGGCATCGCGCCCCTGAAGGCGCAGGTCGACCAGGTGGAGGCCATTGACTCCATTGAAGCGCTGACCGCCTATTTTGAGCTGCCCTCGGAGGATCGACTGGCGGATATCTGGGAGTCTGGCGCAATGGGCGATCTGACCGATTCCAGCCGCCGTGTCATCGCAGTCATCAATGTAGACCTGCTCCTGGGAGATTCCGCCGAGTATGCTCGGCTTACCCCCTACGGCGAAATGACGAAGCAGGCGTATACCGAGCTTGCCCGGAAGCTGCTTGACAGGCTTGGCTATTCCGAGGATGAAGCCCAGCAGAAGATCGAAAACAGCCTGGCTTTTGAGACCATGCTTGCGCCCTCGATCTATACCACTGAGGAGCAGGGCAGTGCCGATTATTACGGCAAGATACTCAATTACTTAAGCCCTGATGAGCTGCGGGAGCTCGAAGGCAATCTGCCCATTTTGGAAGGCCTGCAAGGAGACGGATATCCCGAGGCGGAGGCCTATCTCGTCATGAATCCGGGCTTTATCGAAACCCTGAACGGGCTGTACACGGAGGAAAACCTGAACCTGATCAAGGATTTCCTGATCGTGCGCGGCTCGATCAGCGTGGCTTCCACGCTGGATCGCCAGTGCTATGACTGGGACCGGGAATGCGGCAACGCCCTTACCGGCGCCAGCGGCAGCCTGGACGACGCTACGGTCTTTTCAGCCCAGACCTCTAAGGTTCTGAGATGGCCTACGGCAAAGCTCTACGCATCTGTCTACCTGAAGCAGGAGGACAAGGTTCGCATTGCGGAAATGGTTGAAGAGATGAAGGCAGCCTACCATGGCATCATCGAGGAGGCGGACTTCCTCTCCGACGAGACGCGCGCCAACGCCATCGCGAAGCTCGACGCCATCAAGTGCCATTCCCTCTATCCGGACGACTGGGATCAATACAGCTGCGAGGACCTGGAGATCACGGGCGTTGAAGCGGGCGGCACGCTCTGGGAGGCCCTGCGAAATCAGGCCAGATTCGCCACCAACCAATTGATCAAAAAGCTGTCGGAGCCGGTTGACAAGGATGAGTGGACCTATCCTCCCCAGACGGTCAACTGCTTCTATTCCTCAACGGCGAACAGCGTCTTTATCCTCGGCGCCTTTGCCCAGGGCGGCATCTACAACAGCGATATGAGCGACGAGGAAATGCTCGCGAAGCTGGGCACCGTTATTGGCCATGAGATTTCCCATGCGTTTGATTCAAAAGGCGCCCAGTTTGACAAGGACGGCAATCTGGCCAACTGGTGGACCGAGGAAGACAAAGCCGCTTTCCAGGCGAAAAACCAGAAGCTACAGGATTATTTCAGCGCCATGCATCCCTGGGAGGGACAGGATTTCCACGCGGCCATCATGACCGGTGAGACCTGTGCCGACATGGCCGGCGTGAAGGTGGCGCTGCGCATTGCGGCTGAGAAGGAAAACTTCGACTATGACGCCTTCTTCCGCGCTTACGCGGATATCTGGCTGACCAAGGAAACCCTGCAGGCGGCTTATACGCGCATCAACGATGAACATGCCATGGGGTATCTGCGCGTCAATACCACGCTTCAGCAGTACGACGAATTCCTGGATTTCTACGGCATTACCGAGGGCGACGGCATGTACCTGGCGCCCGAGGACCGCGTGAACGTCTGGTAAGAACAACCACCAAAGGCAGGGGGCGCGCTATGAACAGGAGTAAGCTTTATCTGATCGTGCAGACGATACTCTGCGTCGCGCTGGCAGTGCTGCTGGCGGCGTCTGCGGTTTCGATCTACCGGGAGGGCGCGGCGCGAAGGGCGCTCGATCCGCTGGAGAGCATCTATACGCCGGAAATCGCCGCCGGGCGATTCGCGCCCATCGCGCCGCTGTGCTTCGCAGCCCTGGGGCTGCTGGCCGCCGGGCTTCTGCTGGGCGTGAAGGATGAGGAGGCCGAAAAGCCGGTCAGGGACGCGGCCACCGCCCGCGACCTGGCCGTCGCCCGGGTCGGCAAGCCCTCGGAGGCCATGCTGCGGGAGCGGGCGGCGCAGCGGCGGCTCACCGGGATCGGCTGGGGCGCGCTCATGCTGTGCATGGTTCCCGTGGCTCTGTATCTGGCCGATGCGGCCCACTTCCCGGCGTCGGACCCGGAGGCCATGTTCCATGGGCTGATCCGGGTGTTTCTGCCCTGGGCCGCGCTGGGAATGGGCGCGCTGGCGGTGACCGCCGCGCTGCGCGAGAAGCGCATCCTGCGCGAGACCCAGGCCGCCTCCGCCCGGCTTCGGGAGGAGAAGGCCGAAGGCGCGTCCAAGGCATTGGAGATCCCTGTGCCACGGAAGGGACATGGCGTAGGAACCGTTCGCGGGCTGCTGCTCGTGGCGGCGGTGGCGCTGATCGTCGCGGGCGTCCTCAACGGGAGCGCGAGGGACGTGCTCTATAAGGCGATTACGATCTGTACGGAGTGTGTTGGCCTTGGATAATACAAAGAACATGGGGGAGAGGGCCCAGACCTGGTGGCAGCGCCACAGGCCCACCACCCGCAGGCTGATCCAGCTGTATTCGGCGCTGCTGCACAACGCCTATGTCAAGGGCTTCATCACCGGCGACATCTACAAGGGCAAGGGAAAATACCTCTGCGCGCCGGGCTTCAACTGCTATTCCTGCCCCGCGGCGGCGGGCGCGTGCCCCCTGGGGGCGATACAGAACGCGCTGGGCTCCGCCGATCACCGGGCGGGCTGGTACGTGCTGGGCATCATCGTGCTGTATGGCGTGATCCTGGGTCGCACCATCTGCGGCTGGCTGTGCCCGCTGGGCCTGATCCAGGAGCTTTTGAATAAAGTGCCCACGCTGAAGGTTAAAAAGAGCGCCGTGACGCGGGCCCTGACGTGGCTGAAATACCTGCTGCTGGCGGTGTTCGTCGTGGCCATACCGCTGTGGTATGCCCTCGCCCACGGCATACCCCTGCCCGGCTTCTGCAAGTACATCTGCCCGGCGGGCACCTTCGAGGGGGCCATGGGCCTGCTGTCGAACCCCGTCAACGGGCCGAAGTTCAGCATGCTGGGCGTGCTCTTTACCCGCAAGTTCATCATCATGCTGGCCATCGGGCTGGCCTGCGTGTTCTGCTATCGCGCCTTCTGCCGCTTCATCTGTCCGCTGGGCGCGATCTACGGCCTGTTCAACCGCTTCAACATCGTCGGCGTCAAGGTGGACGAGGGCCGCTGCAACCACTGCGGCGCGTGCGTGCGCGGCTGCGGCATGGACGTGCGCCGCGTGGGCGATCACGAATGCATCAACTGCGGCAGGTGCATGGCGTCCTGCAACCAGGGCGCCATCTCGATCAAGGCGGGCGGCATCACCCTCAAAGCGCCCGAGATGGGCTGCGCGGGGGATGACCCGGACGCGCCGAAAAAGCGCAGGCGGATGGCCCGGGTACTCTGGACCGTTGCGCTGCTGGCGCTGTGCTTCGCGCTCTTGTGGTTCAATGTGCTGGATCCCGCCGCCGAAAAGGGCGTGACTTCCACCCGGAAGCCCGGGCCTACGGCAGAAGGTCCGCTCCCAGCGGTCGCCGTAACCGAAGCGCCCGCAGAGACCGAAGCGCCAACTGAGACGGAAGCCCCTGCGGTGATCGAAGTCCCTGCCGAGACGGAAGCCCCCGCGGCAGATGAAGTCTCCGCCGAGACCGAAGGCCCTGCCGCAGAAAGCTACGACAGCGACGCGCCGGTGGGCTGCGAGGTCGGCCAGCCGCTTCAGGATTTCAGCGTCACCTGCTACGACGGAAGCACCTTCCATCTCGCGGACCAGCGGGGCAAGGTCACCTTCATCAACTTCTGGGCGACCCACTGCACGCCCTGCATACAGGAGCTGCCCCACTGCGATGCGCTGTATCGCGCCCACGAGGGCGACATCGCCATGATCGCCATTCACTCCTACTTCGTGACGAAGGACCCGGAGGAATTCCTCGCTGACAAGGGCTATGCCTTCTCCTTCGCTCAC
>JAFUWR010000174.1 GCA_017471125.1 Clostridia bacterium
AGGGCATCTCCGAGGCGGTCACGTCGGGCATGGACCGGGCAAGGGACATGGGCATCCCCATCGTGGAGCTGTCCGCCGGGGACGCGCTGGAGCTGTCGCCCGCGGCCCATCTGGACGTGTACAATCCCGACGGCGACTTCGACAGCGTCAACGACATGTCGCTGCTTTTGCGGGTGGAATCGGACGATCACTCGGTGCTGTTCACCGGGGACCTGACCTCGGCGGGCGAGCCGGACGTCGTCCCCGACTGCGACGTATTGAAGGTCGCCCACCACGGCGCGGACAACGCCACCAGCGGCGACTTCCTGGCCGCGGCCATGCCGGAGATCGCGGTCATCTCCGTGGGCGAGAACAGCCACGGCCACCCCGGGGAGCTGACGCTGTGGCGGCTTTCACAATACGGCATCGACGTGCTGCGCACGGACGAGCGCGGCGCGATCACGCTTTCCCCGGACGGGGACGGCTGGCACATCAAGACCTTCCTGGAGGCGGAGCATGGACTGGAGTGAGTTCAACAAGGCCATCGACGCGGGCGACATCGCGCCGGTCTACCTGTTCACCGGGCCGGAGGAGTACGTCAAGCGCGAATCCCTAAAGCGTCTGCGGGACAGGCTGCTGCCGCCGGGCCTGGAGGCGCTGAACGACGCGACCCTCGAGGGCGTCACCGCCCAGCAGATCACCGACGCCGCCGAGACGCTGCCGATGATGTGCGAGAAGCGCATCGTCACCGTGCGGGACTGGGCCCCGCTGATGCCGGGGAAGTCCAAGAACGAGGAGGCCGAGGCCGCCTGGATGTCAAAGTGGCTGGACGACCCCTCCCCCCTCTGCGCCCTGGTGTTCTACATGCGGGGCGAGGCCGACGGGCGGAAGAAGCTGACCGCGGCGCTCAAGAAGAAGGCCGTGTGCGTGAGCTTCGATTATCTCAACGACGCGGAGCTTGCGAAGTGGTGTAAAAAGCGCGTCGTGGCCCAGGGCAAGCGCATAGGCCCCCAGGCCGTGAACACGCTGACGTTCATGGCCGGGCGGGAGCTTACGCGGCTGGCGGGCGAGCTTGACAAGCTGTGCGCCTACGCAGGCGACGAGGCGGGCGAGATCACCGTCGAGCATATCGAGGCCGTCGTGTCGCCGTCGCTGGAATACAACGTCTTTGAATTGATGAACCACCTGCTCTCGGGCGACATGCTCAAGGCCCAGCAGACCGTCAACAGCCTCATGCAGGGCGGGCAGAACCCGATGGGCATACTGGCGATGCTGAACCGGCAGCTTCGGCAATTGGCCCACATGAAGTGCGCCCTGGACGGCGGTGGGAGCGTCCAGGGCGTGCAGGACCAGTTGAAGCTCCACCCCTACGCCGCCAAGCAGACCGCCCGTCAGTGCCAACGGCTGTCCGCCAAGTGGCTGACGGACATGTACGATGCCGGGGTCGAGGCCGATTTCATGGTCAAGAGCGGCAGGCTGCGCGATCAGGACGCCCTGAACCGCATGCTGTTCAGCATTGGGCTGGCAAAGAAGCGGGAACCAATTCGATAGACATTTCGTCTAAGGGGAAGAAACCCGGGCAGGCGCCGCAACGGCGCCCCTACGGGAGGACGACCTCTCCGCCGACTTCGTCGGCACCTCCCCTGGGAGGGGAGGCAAGGGGCACGAGAGCGCGCGGCAGCATGCCTTCCCCTTTGGGGAAGGTGGCATTTGCGCAGCAAATGACGGATGAGGTCCCCCCTACTCCCTACTGCCTACTCCCTACTCCCTCAACCAACCCCCTAAGGAGGAATGTATATGAAACGATGGCTATGCGCGGCGCTGATATTGGCGCTCCTCACGAGCGCGGGCGCGCTGGCCGCGCCGGAGCTGTCAGGCAAGCTGGTGAAGGCCGCGAAGTCCGCGGTGGGCTACCTGGCCTCGGGCGAATACGAGCGGCTGGTGACGCTGCTGCCCTTCTCCGGGGTCGCGCCCGGCGCGGCGGAGTGGGAGCGCTTCGCCCGGAACTACGACGCCATCTCCAAGGGCGGCAAGCCCGTGGCCTATTGGAAGGGCGGCTGCTGGAACATCGCGGTGCCCGTCAGCGGCGGCGACGACGCCGAGGCGCTGATGCTGTTGAGCGAGGACGGCAGCACCTTCACCGGCTACCGCTACGCCACCTGGTCGCAGGTGAAGGACGAGTACCGGGACAGCGACGAGACCTACGACTGACGACGAACGGGGACCCGCGAAAGGCGGGTCCCCGTCATGTTTCACGCGATCTCCAGCGCGACCTCCATCATGTGGGTGAAGGTGTTCTGCCGGTCCTCGGCGGGCAGCGCCTCACCGGTGACCAGGCTGTCCGAGATGGTCAAAAGCGCCAGCGCGTTCTTGCCCGCGGCGGCGGCGTTGAGGTAGAGCGCGTAGGCCTCCATCTCCAGGCACAGCACGCCTAACTTTTGGAGGATGGGCGTGGCGTTATACTCGCCCTGGGCGTAGAAGATGTCCGACGAGCAGATGGGCCCGGGCACGATGGGCTGGCCCAGGCGCTTGCCCGCCTCCACCGCCGCGTTCAGAAGCTCGAAGGAGCAGCACGGGGCCAGCGTGCCATGGAAGCCGAACTGGTGGCCGTAATTTGAGTCGGTGTAGGCGGTCATGCCGGCCACCACGTCCCGCAGCTTCACACGCGGCGACAGCGCCCCCGCCGAGCCCACGCGGATGATGTTCTCCACGCCGTAGAAATTGTACAATTCATAGGAATAGATGCCGATGGCGGGCATGCCCATGCCAGACGCCATCACCGACACCCGCTTGCCCTTGTAGTAGCCGGTGTAGCCCTGCACGCCGCGCACGTTGTTCACCAGCTCGGCATCCTCGAGGTAATGCTCCGCGATGAACTTCGACCGGAGCGGGTCGCCGGGCATCAGCACCGTGCGGGCGAACGCGCCCGCCGGGGCGTTGATGTGGGGGGTGGGGATTTTAGCCATTCGATCTCCTCCGTATCTTCAATTCAACAATACCTGGTTCCCGTTGTTCAGGATGACCCTCAGCATCGCGGCGCCGTAGTCGCCGTTCTCCTCCAGGAGCGCGTTCGCGTTCTCTACGACGATCAGCGCCCGCTCGCGCCGCTCCCCCAGGCAGTCGTTCAGCGCGTCCAGATTGCCGCCGTAGTAGTCGGGCAGCTCCAGCTTCCGCTTCAATTCGGCGTGCAGCGCCGCGCGGTCGGTCATCTTGCTTCCATCCAGTACGATCATCGCTCAATCCTCCGGGTACATCTCTGTAAAGGTGTTGTAGTGGTCGTCGGTGTAGTAATAGAGGCCGTCGGAGCTGTACAACAGCCGCGTCGCGCCGCGCTTTTTGCCCTTGTAGTTGGTGTCGCACTCGTACCACGTCCGGCCCTTCTTCGACGGCAGCTGGCCCTCGTAGTTTCCGAACCGGTCGCCGCCGATGGACATGCCCGGGGCCACGTCCCCCACGTAGTTGTAGGAGGAATCCCAGCCCAGGGCCCTGGCCTCCTTCTTGGTGATGAAGTTGTCCGGCAGCTCGCCGTACTCGTCCAGGTAGTTGACGATCTGCTGCGGGTCGGTGACGGGGCCGTCGTATTTTTCCTCCGCGGGGGCCTGCGTGGCCTCCGCCTCGACCGTGTAATCCTCCGTCAGCCCGAAGGCGTCGCGCAGCAGGTCGCGCCAGTCCTCCGCCGCGGCCGCGGGCACGAGCGCCATGACCAGCATGAGCGCCGCCGCCAGCGCCGCGACGAGCCTCCTCGCCATCCTTCTCATCGGTATCACCCTCTCCGGCGGTCCTGACCGCCCCTCATCGTTTGTCGCGCCGCTTCTTCGAGCGCTGGACGCCGTACAGCCCGCGCCGGGCGTCCTCGCCCGCCGCGTCCGTCAGCGCGGGCACAAGGCCCGTGCACTCCGTCGCCGACGCCACGTCCTCCACCGCCCGGGGCGCGTCCTCGTCCTTCGGCATGTCGATCACCTCCACGCCGAAGTCTGCCCGGGCGCGCGCCGGACTATGCAGTTCGCTACTACTATTCTAAACGAAATGTCACTTTCCGTCAATACCCGTCTTTCATGTCCTTCCTTTACATATATAAGTTATTTTTAACATAAAAATGCCCCTCGGGGGGATATGCCCATTGACTTTGTGACAGGCATTTGATAAAATAAATGTAGCCATGGATCGGTCTGATCCGTCGTGGAAAGCGCGCGGCTCCAAGGGTTTATAGGTTCATAGAATGGGACATATATACCTTGAGGGTCGTTTTGCGGTGTCTGCGGACATCCCGCGTCGGGCCAGTCCGTCCCAACGTGTGTTTCAAAAGACGGCGGTCGCGGATTTGGGCGGGCCACTTGTCGGAAGCGTTGACGCCGCGGGAGCGTGAGGCTCCATGCGGCCATGACAAAGAACGCCGCCGAAAGCGCATCCTCGGGGACTTTGAAACAGGCTTCAGTTTCACCGACAACGATAACGGGAGGAAGTAAAATTGAGCGAGATCACCAACACCTTCATCACTCTTGAAGAGATGGAAGCCGCGACCAACCGGTTGCTGGAAACCGCGCAGAAGGTCGGCGCTGACACCTGGCAGCAGCGCGTCAAGAACCAGACCCCGCACTGTAAGTTCGGCGAAGAGGGCATTTGCTGCCGCATCTGCACCATGGGCCCCTGCCGCATCACCCCGAAGGCTCCCCGCGGCATCTGCGGCTGCGACCGCGACGGCATCGTCGGCCGCAACTACCTGCGCTTCACCGCCGGCGGCGCCGCCACCCACTCCGACCACGGCCGCAACATCGCCCACGTCCTGTATCTGTCCAAGGAGGGCGGCGACTACCAGGTCAAGGACCCCGAGAAGCTGATCCGCATCGCCAAGGAATGGGACATCGAGACCGAGGGCCGCGACATCTACGATCTGGCCCACGAGGTCGCCGAGACCGGCCTCATGGAGTACGGCAAGCCCTTCGGCGTGCAGCGCTTCCTGAAGCGCGCCCCCGAGGCCCGTCAGAAGATCTGGCACGACGCCCAGATCGAGCCCCGCGCCATCGACCGCGAGGTCTCCCAGTCCATGCACATGACCCATATGGGCTGTTCCTCCAAGCCTGAGGCCCTGGTGCGCCAGTCCCTGCGCGCCGGCATGTCTGACGGCTGGGGCGGCTCCATGATGGGCACCGAGTTCTCCGACGTGCTGTTCGGCACCCCCAAGCCCGTGGACACCAACGCCAACCTGGGCGTCATGGAAGAGGACATGGTCAACATCATCGTCCACGGCCACGACCCGTCCCTGTCCGAGATGGTCGTGTTCTACGCGCAGGACCCCGAGATGGTCGCCCTGGCCAAGGAGATGGGCGCGAAGGGCATCAACGTGGCGGGCGTCTGCTGTACCGCCAACGAGGTCGCCATGCGCCACGGCATCCCGATGGCCGGCAACTTCCTCCAGCAGGAGAACGTGGTCCTGACCGGCGCGTGCGAGGCCATCGTCGTGGACGTGCAGTGCATCTTCCCGGCCCTGGGCCCGCTGTCCAAGTGCTTCCACACCAAGTTCATCACCACCTCCCCCATCGCCCAGATGCCCGATTCGGACTACATCGAGTTCAACGAGGCCACCGCGGGCGCGAACGCCAAGAAGATCGTGGAGCTGGCCGTTAGGAACTTCAAGAACCGCAACAAGGAACTGGTGCACATCCCGCAGCTCAAGACCAACGCCACCGTCGGCTACTCCGTCGAGGCGATCAAGAAGTGCCTGGACGGCGTCACCAACAGCCACGTGAACGAGGTCAACACCATGAAGCCCCTGATCGAGTGCGTGAAGTCCGGCGTGCTGCGCGGCGCTGTGGCCCTGGTCGGCTGCAACAACCCCCGCGTCCGTCCCGACTACGCCCACGTGGAGCTGATGAAGAAGCTGATCGCCAACGACATCATCGTCATCGTCTCCGGCTGCTCCGCCCAGGCCGCGGCCAAGGCGGGCCTGCTGAGCAAGGAAGCCAAGAACCTGTGCGGCGAGGGCCTGAAGCGCGTGTGCGAGCTGGTGGACATCCCCCCGATCCTGCACATGGGCTCCTGCGTTGACATCTCCCGCATGATGATCCTGGCCTCCGACATCGCCAAGGACTGGGGCATCGACATCTCCGACGTGCCCGTGGTCGGCTGCGCGCCCGAGTACATGTCCGAGAAGGCCGTGTCCATCGGCAATTACGTCGTGGCCACCGGCATCGATACCTTCCTGGGCGTCAATCCCTACACCAAGGGCGGTCCCGCCATCGAGGGCCTGCTCCAGGGCAGCATCAAGGATTGGGTCGGCGCGAACTTCACCGTCGAGCTGGACATCGAGAAGATGGGCGACGAGATGATCGAGCGCATCGAGGAAAAGCGCGTCGCGCTGGGCATTTGATAGATAATGACTGATCTGACCGAAAGGACTTTTTGAAGCATGAAAGTAGCCATCACCGGAAAGGGCGGCGTCGGCAAGACCACCCTCTCCTCCGTACTCGCAAGGCTTTACGCCGATGAAGGGCGCACCGTGCTGGCCGCGGATGTGGACCCGGACGCGAACCTGGGCCTGGCCCTGGGCTTTACCGAGGAGGAAGTCAACTCCATCACCCCCATTTCCAAGATGCAGAAGCTGATCCAGGAGCGCACCGGCGCGAACAACCTGAACAAGTTCTTCAAGCTCAATCCCCAGGTCAGCGACATCCCCGACGCCTACGCCCGTGAGATCAACGGCGTGAAGCTGCTGGTCATGGGCACCGTGGAGACCGGCGGCTCCGGCTGCGTCTGCCCCGAGCACGTGATGCTCAAATCCATACTGTCCGCCCTCGTTTTCCGCAAGGACGACGTGGTCATCATGGACATGGAGGCGGGGCTTGAGCACCTGGGCCGCGGCACGGCCAGCATGATGGACCAGTTCATCGTGGTGATCGAGCCCGGCGCGCGCAGCATCCAGACCTACGAAAAGGTCAAGAAGCTGGCCGCCGACCTGGGCATCACGCAGGTGCGCGTGGTGGCGAACAAGGTGCGCGACCAACAGGACGAGGACTTTTTGAGAAGCCGCATCCCCGAGGCCGACCTTTTGGGGTTCATCCACTATTCCGGCGACGTGATCGACGCCGACCGGCGCGGCATGTCCCCCTACGACACCAGCGCGCAGACCGTCGAGGAGATCCGAAGGATCAAAGACAAGATAGACAGTGAGAAAAACTGACAGACGAATCTATCATGAAAGGAATGTATTGATACATGGGACTGTTTCAAACCGTATTCCGTGGCTCTGATGAGATGTACTTCAAGGCCGAAGAAGAGCTGAACGCCGTCATCGCCGAGCTGGGCGAGGACGCCCCCATGACGATGCCCGACACCGCCTACTTCCTGGCGTGTATCTATGCGTACCTGGGCCAGAAGGTCACCACCCTGGGCGAGCTGAAGGCCGCGCTGGCGGACATCCGCGCGATGATGACCCGCGAGAACCGCACCAAGTCCATCTTTGACTCCGGCGTCGCCACCGCCATGGCCGCCGAGGTCATCGAGGCCTGCAAGTACGCCCGCACCCCCACCCCCTACGAGAACACCCAGTACCACGGCCACTTCTCCGACGCCGAGGTGCGCGAGCTGGGCGTCCCGCTGGTCACCCGCGACATCCCCGGCTTCGTGGTCATGATCGGGCCCGCCCCCTCCGTGGAGGAGGCCGTGGCGACCGTGAAGGGCTACCAGTCCCGCGGTATCTTCGTGTTCATGATCGGCGGCATCATCGACCAGGTGCACTCCGCCGGCATGACCACCGGCTTCAACGTCCGCGCCGTCGCGGTCGGCCCCGAGATCTGGTCCGTGGGCCACGTCATCTCCCTGGTCACCCGCGCCACCATGATCTTCGGCGCGACCGAGCCCGGCGACGCCCAGGCGTTCCACGATTACACCATGCAGCGCATCTTCGCGTTCGTCAACGCCTACGCGCCGGTCGCTGACATCGTCGTGGCCTGCGGCGCCGGCGCCATCAAGATGGGCTTCCCGGTCATCACCAACGACGACCACGATCCCACCTGGCCCGTGCCGAAGTCCCTGATCGTCTACAAGAACACCAAGGACTGGATCGAGACCTCCCTGGAGGCCCGCGACATCAAGATCAAGGTCACCAACCTCGACATCCCCGTGGCCTTCTCCTCCGCGTTCGAGGGCGAGATCATCCGCAAGAAGGACATGCGCATCGAGATGGACGGCTCCCGCGTGGACTGCGTCGAGCTGGTCCGCACCCGCGAGGCCCACGAGATCGAGGACCATTCCATCACCGTCGAGGGCCCGGATTTCGACGCCTTCGAGGTGGGCGCGAAGATCCCGATCGCCTATATCGTCGAGGTCGCCGGCAAGACCATGCAGACCGACTTCGAGGGCGTGTTCGAGCGCAAGTTCCACTCCTTCCTCAACTGCATCGAGGGCGTCATGCACACCGGCCAGCGCGACATGATCCGCATCCGTGTGTCCAACGCCTCCTTTGACGCCGGCTTCCGCGCCAGGCACATCGGCGAGGTGCTGTACGCCAAGATCAAGAGCGAGTACGACACCGTCGTGGACAAGTGCCAGGTGAAGATCTACACCGATCCCGAGAAGGTCAAGGAGCTGCGCGCCGAGGCGAACCACACCTTCGACGTGCGCGACGAGCGCCTGAAGAGCATGACCGACGAGAGCGTGGACGTGTTCTACACCTGCATCCTGTGCCAGGCCTTCTCCCCGTCCCACGTCTGCATCGTCACCCCGGAGCGCCTGGGCCTGTGCGGCGCCGTGTCCTGGCTGGACGCCAAGGCGACCAACGAGCTGGACCCCAACGGCCCCTGCCAGATCGTGCCCAAGACCCGCTTGATCGACGAGCGCGTCGGCCGCTATGAGGACGTCAACGAGGCCGTCAACAAGTACTCCCATGGCGCGCTGGAGCAGGTCACCCTGTACTCCATCAT
>JAFUWR010000175.1 GCA_017471125.1 Clostridia bacterium
CGCGGCGCTGACGGCGCTGCTGGGCGGGACGATGCGGTCCGGCATCGACACGGTGCTGGACCTGATCGGCTTCGACCGCCGCCTGGAGGGGACGGACCTGGTGGTCACCGGCGAAGGCCGCGCGGACTGGCAGAGCTGCTTCGGCAAGGTCATGCAGGGCGTGGGCGAGCGGGCCCGGCGCAAGGGCGTGCCCGCGGTGGGCCTGTGCGGGTCCCTGGGTCCCGGCGCGGAGCAGCTCTACGACCACGGCGTGCTGTCGCTGATGACCACCATAGACGCGCCGATGTCCCTGCGCGAGGCGCTGGACGACGCCGAGGCGCTCTATTCTTCCGCGGCGGTCCGCATGTTCCGGCTCATCAGGACTGGCATGCGCCTCAACGGATGAACGCCTCGATCAGCGCCGACGCCTCCCCGAGCGGATCGCCGGTCATGTCCAGCCAGTGGATGTCCTTATCCCGCCTGAACCACGTCATCTGCCGCTTGGCGAACTGCTTGATGGCGGTGCCCAGCTTGTCCACCATCTCCTCGTAGGACGGTATCTCCCCGGCGACATACCGGCTGATGAAGCGGTACTCGAGGCCCAGCTTGTCCAGGAACTCGAGGCTGACGCCCCGGTCGATCAGCCCCCGCACCTCGTCCACCATGCCCTGCCTGAGCCGGCGCTCCAAACGCTCGTCGATGCGCGCGCGCAGGGTCTCCCGGTCCCAGGTGACGCCTAATTTCAGGCAGTCGTACCGGGGCTGATTGTGTGGCACGTGGTCGTCCCCGGCGTGCAGCTTCTCCAGCACGCGCATGACCCGGTTGCGGTTGTTGCGCTCGATGTCGATGTCCGGCACGGCCCGCACCAGCATGTCGTACAGCGCCGGGGTCGAAAACGTCTCGAGATACGCCCGGTACTCCAGGTCCGGCGCGGCGTCGCTCATGACGTAGCCCTCGGTCACCGACGCCACGTACAGCCCCGTGCCGCCCACCAAAAACGGCAGCCTCCCCCGGGCCAGCGCGCCGTCGATGGCCGCATAGGCCAGCCCCTGGAAGTCGTGCATGGAGAAGAACGCCCCCGGCTCGCACACGTCGATCAGGTGATGCGGCACGCCCCGCGTCTCCTCCGGCGCGATCTTGCCGCTGCCCAGGTCCAGCCCCCGGAACACCTGCCGGGAGTCCGCCGAGATCACCTCGCCCCCGAACCGCTCCGCCAGGTCCACGCCCAGCCCGCTCTTGCCCGAGGCGTTGGTCCCCGCCACCACGATCAGCTTCGGCTTCGCACACATACGCATCCCCCTCTCATCCAACTCATTATACCAGAATAACGCTTTGCAGTAAATGGCCCCATTCTGAATATTTCGGGTTGCATCCTCCCCCAAAATGCGTTAAAATAATAGGAGAGCTTTAACAAGGGATGATAGCACATGATACGACTGATCGCCTCTGACCTGGACGACACGCTGCTGAACGCCCAGGGCGACGTGGACCTGCGGGTGATGAAGGCCCTTTACAGGGCGATGGCCGCGGGCTGCGCCGTGGTGCTGAGCAGCGGGCGGATGCTGGAGGCCATGCTGCCGCTGGCGAAGAAGATCGGCGTGAACGCGCCGATGCTGTTGTACAACGGCGCGATGGCCTACGACCACAACACGGGCGAGACCATCTTCGCGGACCAGATCCCCTACGAGACGGCGCTTCAAATCGCGGAGCTTTGCGAGCGCGAGGGCTGGTACATCCAGGCCTATCCGGGCAAGAACTACTACTGCCCGAGGGTGACGGAGGGCACCCGGCGCTACGCGGCAAGCATCCGGGTGGAGCCGACGCCGGTGTACAAGCCCATCTCCGAGTGGATGCGGGCGCACCCGTCGGGCATGCAGAAGCTGCTGCTGATCGACACGCCGGAGGGCGCGGACCGGGCGCGGGCGCTGCTCGAGGCGGCGTTCCCCCACGGCGCGAGCTTCGCCAAGTCCCGGCCCCACTACGTCGAGGTCGCCCCGGAGGGCGTCAGCAAGGGCGCGTCGCTCCTGCGGCTGGCCGAGCACATGGGCATCGCCCGGGACGAGGTGATGGCCTTCGGCGACGGCCAGAACGACGTGGCCATGCTCGAGGCCGCGGGCACGGGCGTGTGCATGGCCAACGGCTGCCCGGAGGCGCTGGCGGTGGCCGACCGCGTGGCCCCGTCGAACCTCGAGGACGGCGTGGCCCAGGTGATCGAGGAATACCTGCAAAACGGATGGATCGGAGGTCGACGCCCATGATCAATGAGGCCGAATTTGTCAAGGCGCTGGGACTGACCCGGGTGCTGGCGGTGGACAGCAAGACCCTGCCCATCGAGGTCAGCAACACCACCCGCCCCGGCATACAGTTCGCGGGCTACTGGGACTTCTTCGCTTACGAGCGCCCGCAGCTGTTGGGCAAGGTGGAGATGACCTACCTGTCCTCGCTCCACGAGGACACCCGCCGGGAGCGGCTGGCGAAGTATTTCAGCTACCCGCTGCCCTGCGTCATCATCTGCCGCAACTACCCCTGCTTCGACGACATGCTGGTCATGGCGGCGGCCCACCACATCCCCATCTACGCCACGGGCAAGGAGACCGTGCAGATGGAGCTGGACCTGATCGCCTACCTGCGCAACGCCCTGGCCCCGCGGGAGACCCGCCACGGCGTGCTGGTCAACGTGTTCGGCACGGGGCTGATGATCACCGGCAACTCCGGCGTGGGCAAGAGCGAGGCCGCGCTGGAGCTCATCAAGCGGGGCCACCAGCTCGTGGCCGACGACGTGGTGGACATCCGCCGGGTGGACGAGGGCCGGCTGGTGGGCGAGAGCCCGGAGCTGGTGCGCCACTTCATGGAGATCCGCGGCGTGGGCATCATCGACATCTCCACCATGTACGGCGTCGGCGCGGTCATGCGCTCCCAGACCATCGACATGGTCATCCACCTGGAGATGTGGCAGTCCGGCAAGGAGTACGACCGCCTCGGCATGACCGACAACTACACCGACATCCTGGGCGTCAAGGTGCCCTACCTGCTGCTGCCCATCCACCCCGGCCGCAACATGGCCGTGGTGCTCGAGGTCGCCGCCCGCAACCTCCGCCTGAAGCAGATGGGCTATAACGCCGCCAACGAGCTCACCCGCCGCCACATGGAGCGGGCGATGCGGCAGGCGGAAGAGTAAGGCAATAGTCATTAGGCAATAGGCAGTAGTCAGATACCTGCTGCCGCGTACAGGCGTGACCTCTTGCCTCCCCTTTCACGCACCGGCGACCGCGCAAGCGGGCCGCCGGCAGCGCCGGGCTGGCATCCGTAGGATGCGCCCGGGCTGGTCGCGCTTGCCTTTGGCAGTGGCGCGACTGCTGGCCAGGGGAGGTGGCATTTGCGAAGCAAATGACGGAGAGGTCGTCCCCCTATTGCCTACTGCCTACTGCCTACTGCCTACTGCCTCCCCTAACCCCTACTCCCTAAGAAAGGACTGAACGCAACATGCTATACATCGGCATCGACGTCGGCGGCACCACCATCAAGGCGGGGGTCGTGGACGCGGACGGCAACATACTGTTCAAGCACGCGGGCCCCACGGGGCTGGAGCGGGGCTACGGCTCGGTGATCCAGGACATCGCGACGCTGGGCCTGTCGGCGGTCAAGGAGAGCGGCCACACGCTGGACGAGGTGAAGGCCATCGGCATCGGCATCCCGGGCATCATGGACCAGCGCACGGGCGTGGTGCCCTTCTGCACGAACCTCAAGTGGCACGACGTGCCCATCATCGAGGAGATGAAGAAGTACACCGACCTGCCGGTCTACGTGGACAACGACGCCACGGTGGCGGGCCTGGCCGAGTCCGTGAAGGGCGTGTCGGCGGGCTGCTCCAACAGCGTGTTCATCACGCTGGGCACCGGCGTGGGCGGCGGCATCATCATCAACGACCGGGTGTTCACCGGCTCCCACGGCGTGGCCTCGGAGATCGGCCACATGGTCACCGTGGACGGCGGCGAGCCCTGCACCTGCGGCAAGCGCGGCTGCTGGGAGCGCTACACCAGCGCCACGGCCCTCATCCGCGAGGGGCGGCGGCTGTGCGCCGTGAAGCCCGACTGCGCCCTGATGCAGTCCGTGGATTACGACATCCGCGGCATCACCGCCAAGCACGTGCTGGACCTGGCCAAGACCGGCGACCCCGACTGCGCCCGCATCTTCGACCGCTACGTCCACCACCTGTGCGTGGGCCTGGGCAACCTCATCAACCTCTACGACCCCGAGGTCATCGCCCTGGGCGGCGGCGTGTCCCACGCGGGCGCCTTCCTGCTGGACGCCATCCGCGCCCGCCTGCACGACTACGTGTTCTTCAAATCCATGCCCTACGCCCGGGTGGAGCTGGCCCAGCTCACCAACGACGCCGGCATCATCGGCGCGGCGATGCTGGGAAGATGAACCATTCCATGCAAAAAACGCATCCCTTCCGGGATGCGCTTTTTGCATGGCCTTACCGCGCCATCTGGATCTCCATCCAAATGCCCTCGTAGAGGCTCATGGAATCGGAGATGTCGTTGTAGTACTCGCAGCGGGCGACCACGTCCTCGGGCGGGTTCAGCGCCTCGTTGGCGGCCTGCTCCTCGTCCAGGTCCTCGACGACCTGCTTGATGGGAGAGGAGTAGTAGATATAGTCCATGTTCATCTGGGCGATGTCCGGACGGCACATGAAGTTGATGAAGTACTCGGCGGCCGCCTTGTGCTCGGAGCCCTTGGGCACGCACATGCCGTCCACCCAGATGTTGCTGCCCTCCATGGGCACGACGTAGCTGAGCTTGTCGTTCTTCTCCATGGCGTACAGCGCGTCGCCGGAGTAGATCACGGCCAGCGCGGCCTCGTTGGCCACCATCTTGTCCTTGGTCTCGTCCACGAAGTTGCCGGAGATCAGCTTGTCCTGGCGCTGCTTGACCAGCAGGTCCCCCGCCTGGCGCAGCTCGGCCTCGTCGCGGGTGTTCATGGAGAAGCCCAGGGTCTTGAGGGCCAGGCCGATGGTGTCCCTGAGGGAGTTCATCATGAAGATAGAGCCCTTGTACTCGCCGTCAAACAGGCTGTTCCAGCTGGTGATGGGCGCGGAGACCATGTCCTCGTTGTACAGGATGCCCAGCGTGCCCCACATGTAGGGGACGGAGTGGGCGTTGCCCGGGTCGTAGCTGGGGTCGCGCAGGTTGTCCAGCACGTTCTCCAGGTTCGGGATGTTCGCGAGGTCCAGTTCCTCCAGGCGATCCTCCTTGATGAGCCGCTCGATCATATACTCGGACGGGAAGATCACGTCATAGGCGCCCGCGCCCGCCTCCAGACGCGCGTACATGTCCTCGTTCTGGGTGAAGTTCACGTAGGTCACGGAGATGCCCGTCTCCTCCTCGAACATGTCCAGCACCGCGGGGTCGATGTAGTCGTACCAGTTGTAGACGACCAGCTCCGTGCCCGCGAAGGGCTTGTCCGCCTCGGCAAACGCGGCGGCGCACAGGCTCGCCAGCAGGGCGGCCAGCAGCATGATGGCGATCTTCTTCATGTCGTTCATCCTTTCGCTTTTGGGTAATATCAAAAAGGCATGGCCTTTTTAACAACGGTAGATCGGTCAAAGGGCTCCCTCCGACCCGCTGCGCGGGCCACCTCCCTCAACGAGGGAGGCGCGTCAGGCCCCCTCCCCGAGGGGGCTGTCAGCGCAAGCTGACTGGGGGAGTCGTCGCGCTTCACGCTCACGCCATCTCTTCCAGCCCCGACCGCCGGTTGACGATCAGCAGCAGCCCCAGCACCACGACGAACATCAGCGTGGACAGGGCGTACATGGTCGGCTCCACGCCGCGGCGGGCGGCGGAATAGACGATCATGGCCAGGTTCTGGTCGGTGTTGGAGGTGAAGTAGGAGATGACGAAGTCGTCCAGCGACATCGTGAACGCCAGCAGCGCGCCGGTGACGATGCCGGGGGAGATCTCCGGGATGATGACCTTGTAGAGCGCCTTGGCCGGGGGGCACCCCAGGTCCAGCGCCGCCTCGTACAGGTTCGGGTTCATCTGCCTAAGCTTCGGCATCACCGAGAACAGCACGTAGGGCGTGTCGAAGGCGATGTGGGCCATGATCATGGTCCACTTCCCCAGCGGCACCTTGGCGAACACGAACATCAGCATCAGCGACACGCCGGTGACGATGTCGGGCGTGGTCATGGGCAGGTAGGACACGTTCACCAGCATGTTCGCCATGCCCGTGGACATGGAGTGCATGCCGATGGCCCCGAGGGTGCCCATGACGGTGGAGATGACCGTGGCGATCACCGCCACCTCGATGGTGACCTCCAGCGCCGCCATGATGGTCTTGGACTTGAACAGCTTGAGGTACCAGTCCAGCGTGAAGCCCGTCCACTCCGCCCGGGACACCGAGGCGTTGAAGGACAGCGCGATCATCACGATGATGGGGATGTACAAGAATGCCAGCACCAGCGCCAGCCACACGCCCTTGAAGACGCGGCCGCCGCGACCGCTGCGCCTGACCATGAAACCACCTGCCTTCATTCGACCGATACGGTATCGCTCTCGTAGGGGCGGCGTTTCGCCGCCCGCTGTCGTGACCCTCTTGCCTCCCCTTTCAGGGGAGGTGGCATTTGCGCAGCAAATGACGGAGAGGTCGTGACCCCTACTGCCTACTCCCTACTGCCTACTGCCTCTCACCACAGTCCCCCGCCCTGGCTATCCGGGTCCACCTTCCGCAGCAGCCCGATGGACAGTATGATGAGCACCAGCATGACCAGCGATATGGTGGAGCCCACGTTGCGGTTGTTCATGGCGATGAAGTAATCCTCGATCATGTCGCCGACCAAGTAGATCATGCCGCTGGAGAGCATGCGCGAGATGGCGAAGGTGGTCACGGCGGGCATGAACACCATGGTGATGCCGGACACCACGCCGGGGATGGACATGGGCAGCACCACGCGGGTCACCACCCGGACGGGGCTGGCACCCAGGTCCTCGGCGGCCTCGATGACGGAGGTGTCCATCTTCTTCAAGACCGTGTGGATGGGCAGCACCATGAAGGGCAGGAAGTTGTACACCATGCCCACCAGCACCGCGCCCTCGGTGCCGATCATCTGGATGCGCTTCAGGCCCATCGCCTCGAGCAGCGTGTTGATGACGCCGTTGTTCTCGAACAGGGTCATCATGGCGTAGGTGCGCAGCAGGAAGTTCATCCACATGGGCACCAGGATAAGCACCACCAGCGTCTGGCTGCGGGAGAAGTCCCGGCTGGCCAGGAAGTACGCCGTCGGGTAGCCGATCAGCAGGCACAGCAGGGTGCAGAAGAACGCCAGCCGCAGGCTGTCCCACAGCACCAGCCCGTACATGGGCGAGGCGATCTTGACGAAGTTGTTGACGGTGAACGCGCCGGTGGGATCCGTGAAGGCGTAGTAGCACACGAACAGCAGCGGCACCACCGTGAACAGCACCATCCACAGCGCGTAGGGCGTGGCATACCAGGAACGCTTCATGGCTCACGCCTCCTTCGGCAGCTTGTGCATGATGTGGATGTTGTAGGGCACGATGGTCATGCCCACCCGGGTGCCCACCGGCTGCATGGTGGTGGATTGGACCTTCCACTTGTAGTCGTTGGAGCTGACCACCATCTCGTAGTGGACGCCCTTGAAGATGACGCTCTCCACCACGCCGGTCAGCATGCCCACGTCCTCGCCCACG
>JAFUWR010000176.1 GCA_017471125.1 Clostridia bacterium
CATGGTGGCGCTGGACGGCGTGCAGGACCCCGGCAACCTGGGCACCATCTGGCGCACCGCGGACGCGGCGGGCTTCGGCGGGCTGCTGCTGGGCGGCGGCTGCGCGGACCCGCTGTCGCCGAAGGTGCAGCGCTCGGCCATGGGGTCGGGCTTCCGGGTGCCCTTCATGTTCGCGGACGACCTGGCCGCGGCGCTTCGGGACCTTGTGGGCAGGGGCTGGACCGTGGTGGCCTCGGACCTGCGGGGCGAGGACTTCTACCGCCGCCCCGACCCCGGCGAGCGCTTCGTCCTCGTCATCGGCAACGAGGCCCGGGGCATCTCCGACGCCGTGCGGGACACCGCCACCATGCGCGTCAAGCTGCCCATGCGGGGCGGGGCCGAGTCGCTGAACGCCGCCGTCGCCGCGGGGATACTGATGTACGGGCTGACGGAGGGCCGCTGAATCCGCAAAACGTTCACGGAATGTTCTAATTTGACACAGGTTTTCATATTGACAAAGCCGATCAACATGCTAAAATAATAGTGATTTGACGGGAAGGGAGGCCTGACCATGGCACGCAGACGCACGCTGGCGCTGATGCTTTGCGCCCTGATGGCGCTGTCCGTGGCGGCGTCCTCGACCTACCTGTCCCTCGAGGCGGCCCATCCCCACCACTGCGCGGGGAAGGACTGCGCCGTCTGCCGCTTCATCGCGGACCTGGGGCGGACCCTGCGGGGCCTCGTCCTGCTCGCGCTGTGCGTGCTCGGCGCGGTGCTGCTGCGCGCCGCCCGCCGGGGCCGGACCGTCGCCGCCGCGCCCGTCGCCGCCACATTGATCGCCCGTCGCGTTCGACTGAACGATTGACTTTTTCGCAAGGGACAGCCATGCCGCCCGGCGGGATACTTATACCCGCCCGGGTCATAGCGCCTTGCTTTTTTGCGCCCAAAAATGAAAAAAGAGGTATGAAAATGAAAAAGTTGATCGCGGGCGTCGTCGCCCTGATGCTGTTTTCGTCGATCTGCGCCCTGGCCGAGGTCGACGTGGTGACCACCATCTTCCCCATCTACGACTGGACCCGGGAAATCGCCGGGGACGCGGACGTGGACCTCACGCTGCTGCTGGACAGCGGCGTGGACCTGCACAGCTTCCAGCCCACCGCTCAAGACATCATGAAGATAGCCACCTGCGACGTGTTCGCCTACGTGGGCGGCGAATCCGACGAGTGGGTGGAGGACGCCCTGCGCACGGCCGCGAACCCCGACATGGTCGTCGTCGACCTGCTGGACGCGCTGGGCGACGCCGTAAAGATAGAAGAGACCGTCGAGGGCATGCAGGCCGACGACGAGGACGAGGAAGAGGACGAGGCCGACGAGCACGTCTGGCTGTCCTTGAAGAACGCGCAGGCGCTGACCCGCGCCCTGGCGGACGCGCTGGCCGAGGCCGACCCCGCAAACGCGGACAGCTATCGCGCAAACGCCGACGCCTATGTCGAGAAGCTCGCCGCGCTGGACGCCGAGTACTCCGAGGCGGTGGCGAACGCGCAATACAAGACCCTGCTGTTCGGCGACCGCTTCCCCTTCCGCTACCTGGCCGACGACTACGGCCTTAGCTACTACGCCGCGTTCTCCGGCTGCTCCGCCGAGAGCGAGGCCAGCTTCGAGACGGTGGTGTTCCTGGCGGGCAAGGTGGACGAGTTACAACTGCCCGCGGTGCTGACCATCGAGGGCACGGACCACCGCATCGCGGACACCGTGGTGCAGGCCGCGGCCTCCGACCCCGCCGTGCTGACCCTCGACTCCATGCAGGGCACGACGATGCGCGACGCGGAGGCGGGCGCGACGTACCTGGGCATCATGGAGCAGAACCTCGAGGTCCTGAAACGGGCCATCGGATGAGGAAGTGAGGAACCATGTCACTGATCACCTGCCGCGACCTCAGGCTGGGCTACGAGGGCCACGCCATCGTGGAGGGCTTGAGCTTCGCGGTGAACGCCGGGGACTACCTCTGCATCGTGGGCGAGAACGGCTCCGGCAAATCCACCTTGATGCGCACGCTCCTGGGGCTTCAAAGGCCCCTGGGCGGCGCAATCGAGTTCGGCGACGGCCTGACCGCCGACGCCATCGGCTACCTGCCCCAGCAGACCGCCATCCAGCGGGACTTTCCCGCCACGGTCTGGGAGATCGCGCTGTCCGGCTGCCAGTCCAACCTGAACAGGCGGCCGTTCTACTCCAGGGCCGACAAGGCCCTGGCCGCCCGGAGCCTGGAGCGCATGGGCATGACCGCCTACAAGAAGCGCTGCTACCGGGAGCTGTCCGGCGGGCAGCAGCAGCGGGTGCTGCTGGCGCGGGCGCTGTGCGCCACCCGGCAGCTCATCCTGCTGGACGAGCCGGTGTCGGGCCTGGACCCGAAGGTCACCGCGGAGATGTACGCCCTGATCGAGGGGCTGAACCGGGACGAGGGCGTGACCGTGGTGATGATCTCCCACGACATCGCCGCTGCGGCCCGCTACGCCACCCACGTGCTGCACATCGGCCGCGAGCTGTTCTTCGGCCCGGTGGCGGATTACAAGCGCAGCGCCGCGGGGCGGCGGTTCCTGGAAGGGGGCGAGGGCGATGCTTGAGACCCTCTATCAGTACTTCCAGTTCCCCTTCGTGCGCTACGCGCTGATCGTGGGCACGCTGATCGCACTGTGCTCGTCGCTGCTCGGCGTGACGCTGGTGTTAAAGCGCTTCTCGTTCATCGGCGACGGGCTGTCCCACGTGGCCTTCGGCGCGATGGCCATCGCCGGGGTGCTGCGCATCACCAACGACATGCTGTTCGTGATGCCGGTGACCGTGGCCTGCGCCATACTGCTGCTGCGCACCGGCAAGCGGGCCCGGATCAAGGGCGACGCCGCGGTGGCGATGATCTCCGTGGGCGCGCTGGCGGTGGGCTACCTGCTGCTGAACCTGTTCTCCACGTCCACGAACCTTTCCGGCGACGTGTGCGCCACGCTGTTAGGCTCCACGTCCATACTGACGCTCACCCGGGCCGAGGTGTGGCTGTGCGCGGGGCTGTCGGTGGCGGTGGTAGCGCTGTTCGTCGTGTTCTACAACCGGATATTCGCCGTCACCTTCGACGAGGACTTCGCCCGGGCCGTGGGCAGTAAGGTCGAGGCCTACAACCTGCTCATCGCCGTGGTGGTGGCCGTCATCATCGTGCTGGCCATGAACCTGGTGGGCTCGCTGCTCATCTCGGCGCTCATCATCTTCCCCGCCCTGTCGGCCATGCGCGTGTTCAAAAGCTTCCGGGGCGTCACCGTCTGCTCGGCGGTGCTGTCCGTGGGCTGCGCTGTGGCGGGCATGCTCATCTCCATCGTGGGCGGCACGCCGGTGGGCTCCACCATCGTCGCCGTCGACATCGTCATGTTCTTTGTGTTCGCGGGCGTGGAGCGCCTGCGCCGCTGAAAGGAGGAAAACCGTATGAAGAAAGCGATACTGGCCGTGCTGCTGATCGCCGCCGTGCTGGCGCTGACCGCCTGCGGCGGGCAGAAGGACGCCGCCACCGAGGCCCCCGTCGCCACCGCCGCGCCCGAGGTCACTGACCCGCCCGAGGTCACCGCGCCGCCTGAAAAGGAAGCCGCTGCCGCGCCCGCCGTCCAGACCGTCAAGGCGTCGTCCAAGGGCGTGGACCTGGACCTGTCGAAGCTGAGCGGCACCGTGGTCTACTCCCAGGTCTACGACATGATGGTGGACCCGGACAGCTACCTGGGCCAGCGCGTGCGCGTCAAGGGCAACTTCAACTACTACCACAACGACGATAACGGTCAGGATTACTTCGCGGTCATCATCGCCGACGCCACCGCCTGCTGCGCCCAGGGCATGGAGTTCGTCTGGGCCGGCGACCACAACTTCCCCATGGACTATCCCCTGCCCGACAGCGAGATCACCGTCACCGGCACCTTCGGGACCTACTTGGAGGACGGGTTCGAGTACATCCAGCTGAGCGACGCGGATCTGAAATGGGAGACGGTTTAGGGGAGACGGAGGCAGTAGGCAATAGGCAGTTAGCTGCCCGGGCAGGCACCAGTCACCAGGCACCAGGCATCAGTCCGATACCGCTGCCGCGTACGGGCGATGAGGGCATTGTCCCACGGGCAGGGCCCCTACGCCTCGGTCCATGTCGTAGGGGCGCTGCCCCCAGCGCCCGGAGGCTCCCCTGCGCAGGGGGAGCTGTCAGCGAAGCTGACTGAGGGGGCGTCAATCCCTCCGACCCGCTTCGCGGGCCACCTCCCTTTGCACAAGGGAGGCAGAGTTGCCACGCTGTCGAAGGGGCGGCAGCGGGTATTCCTGTTCCCTGTTGCCTGTTCCCTGTTCCCCATCCACAAAACAAGCGGCGAAGGACGCGCGTCCTTCGCCGCTGTTTTGCGGGGGTTCAGCCCATGGTATTCGGGATGAACATGACGATCTGGGGCACGTAGGTGCACAGCAGCAGAAGCAGGATCATGATGGCGACCATCGGGAGGATCTCCTTGATGACCTTCGCCATCTGGGTCTTGCCGATGCCGGTGACGATGAACAGCACCATGCCGAAGGGCGGGGTGGACAGGCCGATCATCATGTTGAGGCAGATGACCACGCCGAAGTGGACCAGGTCGATGTTGAACATCTTGACCAGCGGCAGCACCATCGGCACGAACACGTACTGTATGGTGGACACGTCCATCACGCAGCCCAGGAACAGGAAGATGACGTTGATGACCAGCAGGAACAGCACCTTGTTGTCCGTCAGGCTCACCACCCAGTTGGCGATGGCGATGGCGATCTGCTCGCGGGAGATGATGTAGCTAAACAGCAGGGACGTACCGGTCAAGAGCGCCAGCGTGGCGGTGTTGGCCGCGGTCTTTTTGATGACGTACAGGAGCTTTTGGAGGCCCATGCTGCGATACACCAAAAACGCGATCAAGAGCGCCCAGGTGGACGCCAGCGCGCCCGCCTCGGTGGGGGTGCAGACGCCGGTGTAGATGCCGCCCAGCAGCAGCACCACCGTGAACAGCGCCGGGGCCGCGATCAACGTGGCCTTCAAAAACTGCCTCAGGCCTATCCGCACGCCCGCGGGATAGTTGCGCTTCTTCGAGATGAAGAAGCAGTACACGGACAGGAAGACGGCCAGCAGCACGCCGGGCACCATGCCGCCCATGAACAGCTTGCCCACCGACGCGCCCGACAGCATGGCGTAGATGACCATGGGGATGGACGGCGGGAAGATGGGGCCGATGGTGGCCGTGGCGGCGGTGATGGCGCAGGAGAAGGGCGCGTCGTAGCCCTCGGCCTTCATCTGCTCGATCTCCATGACGCCGATGCCCGAGGCGTCCGCCACCGCGGAGCCGGTCATGCCGGAGAAGATCAGGCTGATCAGCACGTTCACCTGGGCCGTGCCGCCCTTCAAGCGTCCGAGCAGGCCGTTGCAGAACGCGAACATGCGATCCGTGATGTCGGCTTCATTTAAGACGTTCGCCATGAAGATGAACAGCGGGGCCGCCAGCATGGTGTAGTTGGCGAACATGTTGCCGGTGAGCACCGTGGCGATCTGGCCCATCTGGCCGGGGGACTTGATCAAAAAGTACACGATGGAGGAGGTCAGCATGGAGAAGGAGATCGGCATGCGGATCAGAAAGCAAACCACCATCGTGGCGAATACCGCGAATATTGCCCAGTTCACGCCTTGGCCACCTCCTTTTCGCCCTTGCCGCCGGTGGCGGCCTTGTATTCATCCCAGCTGGCCTTCATGTAGAACAGGCAGCGGAAGGCACATTCGAACAGCATCCACAGGAAGGGGGCGAACACCACGCTGTAGGGCATCTTGAGGATGCCGGTCTTCATGGTGGAGGCCATCAGGCTGTTCAAACAGGGGGTGAATATGATGGCGATCAGCACGATCAGCGCGGCGTTGTACACCAGCTTGCTGATCAGTTGGCCCAGGGGCGACAGCTTGTCGTACAGCAGGCTGAACACCACGTGCTCGTCCCGCTTCAGGGCGATGCCGCTGCCGAAGAACATGCAGTA
>JAFUWR010000177.1 GCA_017471125.1 Clostridia bacterium
AGGGGGTCTCGGGTTCGGAGGGCGTCTCAGGCTCCACGGGCGTCTCAGGCTCCGCGGGGGTCTCCGGCTCTGCCGGGGCCGCGGGTTCCGCGGGCTCGGAAGCCTCCTGGGGCTCAGCCTGCTTCGGCTCCTCCTGCTTGGGCTCCTCCTTGGGAAGCTCCGTGACCTTTTCCTCCTTGGGGGCCTCGATCTTCTCCTCCTTCGGCTCCTCGCGCTTTTCCTCGTGGACCTCGGGGGCCGCGCCCTCCTCCTCCGCGAATACCGCCACAGTGCCGAAGCTGCCGATCAGCAGCAGCGCCGCCGCCAACAGCGCGGCCAGGAACCTCTTGGCTTTCATGATCTCGCCCACCTTTCTGCGAAACATCAAACATTTGTCCGTATCGTCATATACGGCCGATGAATCCTCACATTATTTTCAAATATGATTATAACATACCAATTTTGTGAAATCCATACATGCACAAAAACACCCCATTGTTTTCAAATGTCGCGCTATTTTTGGACATAATTGACGACGATGCCAAAAAATCACACCCCGCCGGGAGGTTTCCCGGCGGGGTGTGATATTGTAATCTTCGTCAGCGTCCCAGCTCGAAGGCGCGGATGACGTCGCTCTCGTCGTTGAGGAACACGACGCCCCACTGCACGTCGTCGCCGACGACGGTGCCGGTGACGTGGGTGGACTCGGTGAACTCGACGGTCTCGAACTCGACGGAGCCGTTCTCGCTGTACGGGATGGCGTACACGGCGTCGCCGCCCATGACGAGGTCGAAGTGGACGATGTCGCCCTTGTCGGGGCGGGTGGCCATCGTTCCGCCTGCGGCCGCGGCGTCAGCGACGGGCGCGGCGTCTGCGGGCGCGGCGGGCTCAGCCACGTTTTCTTCGGCGGGCGCGTCCTCCGCGCCGAGGATCGCGCCCTGGGGCGCGGCGTCCTCGAACAGGCCGGAGGCGCTCTCGATGATCTCGCCGTCCATGCCCACCACCTGGGGCTGGTAGGACAGGTCCACGCCGGAAGCGCCGTCGGCGGCGTTCATGTTGTTGACGCCCTCGTTGGGGGCCATCTCCGGCTCGGGGGTGCCCAGGGGCTTCTCCACATAGGGCGCGTCGATGTAATACAGGCCGCTGATGCCGTACTCGCCGCCGATGACCGGCTGCCACGCCTCGGGATTGAAGATGCCGAGGGAGCGCACCGCGCCGTTGCTGGCCAGGAAGCAGCCCTCGTCCATGAGCACGTAGTACTGGTGGACGCGGTCGCCGAACTCGAGGCTCTTGGGCAGGTGGATCTCGATGCAGGTGCCGCCGCCCCACATCAGGTCGGACAGCTCCTGCTCGCCCAGCAGGCGCAGCTCCACGCTCTGGGGGTCGGCGAAGTCCACGGAGCAGACCTCGGTGCCCTCGGTCGCGCCGGGCATGATCTCATACAGCCGCAGCATGCCCTGGCCGCGGGTCAGGTCCTCGCGGGGAAGGAAGATCTCCAGCACGTCGCAGAACTGGCTGACCGGCAGCTTGGCGCGGGGGTTCAGGATCAGGTAGCCCATGATCTTGGTCAGGTCCACGGCGTCCACCTTCGCGTAGGGCTGGGAGGGGCTGCAGCCCTCGGGCCACGTCGCCGCCAGTGCCGTGCCGGTCAGGGCCATCAGGCCCGCCAGGATCAATGCGATGAGTTTCTTCATTGGAAAATCTCTCCTTCCCGAATGCGCCGCGCCACCACGACGAAGCGCCCGTCGTCGCGCCGCGAATGGTCGCAGGTCGTCAGTGTGATGAACTCGTCCCCGAACGCCACGTCGATGCCCGTCGGGTAGAGCTGGTTGGCGCGGATCTCCTTGATCCACCGGTCGTAGTCCACCTTGAACTGTATGTTCACGCTGTAACGGAAGCCCTCTTCGTACTCGTCGTAGTCGGCGGAATAGAACGCCGCGAACACCACGTACTGCTTGCGCTCCATCAGCGAATCGAACTCCACCAGCCTGTGGGTCTGCCAGTAGGACGAATCCCTGTACTCCTGGAGCCTGCCGAACATGGCTCCGCTGTTCATGTGGTGGCCGCTGATGACCAGGTTGTAGCTGGGGGTGTAGGGATCGCACCCGGCGTACAGTATGATCTGGCCGTTGGCGTTGTCGTTGCCGTAGAAATCCCGGCGCAGGTAGTAGTTGGGGTCCTCGTGCTGCACCACGGGATAGTCGATGTTGGTGCCCTCGGCGTACAGCCAGCCCACCAGGTCGTGGTTCAGCGCGTAGATCTCGCGAAGCTCCGGCAATATCCTGTCCTCGTCCAGCGCCACCTTCTCCTTGTCCCGGTAGGGGTCCGCGTCGTCCCGCAGCTTGCGGTCCGGCGTGGGCGACGGCGTTGGCGACGGCGTCGGCTTCGGCGTGAACGTCGGCACCGGCGTCGGGGTGGCGATGGGCGGCTCGTCGATGACGTAGCGCTCGATGCCCGGGGTGGGCGTGGGACTGGGGGTCGGGCTCG
>JAFUWR010000178.1 GCA_017471125.1 Clostridia bacterium
CCACAGCGTCCAGGCGCAGCCCAGCGCCACGGCCATCAGCAGCACCACCAGCGCCAGGTAGTAGATCTTGCGCTGATTTTGTGAGATATTCATTCGGGACCCCTCCTTGCGACATCCATTTCGATTCAATCTATTCCCCGTCGCGCGGAGGTATGCGGCCCCATACGCTATTTTATCACATATATTTCGGTTGCGCAATCTGGTAAGATGGATTATAATAGGTAATATGCAGAATGACCGACAGGAGGGACCCCATCATGCCCATGGACGGACTGACCCTGGGGCTCGTGGCGCGGGAGCTTTCCCGGGCGCTGGTCGGCGGGCGCATCGCGAAGATCGTGCAGCCGGAGCGGGACGAGATCATACTGACCATCCGAAACGAGGGCGTGAACCGCCAGCTCCTGCTCTCGGCCACGGCCAACTGCGCCCGCGCCCACCTGACCCAGGTGAAGAAGAACAACCCGCTGGAGCCGCCGAACCTGTGCATGCTGATGCGCAAGCACATCACCGGGGGCCGGATCGCCGCCATACGGCAGGTGCTGGCCGACCGCATCCTGGAGATCGAGATCGAGCACCACGACGAGCTGGGCGACCCGGCGAAGAAGCGGCTGATCTGCGAGTTCATGGGCAAGCACTCGAACCTCATCTTCGTCGGCGAGGACGGCCGGATCATCGACAGCGCCCGCCGGGTCAACGAGCAGATCTCCTCCGTGCGGGAGGTGCTGCCCGGCCTGCGGTACGAGCTGCCGCCCGCCCACGGCAAGATCCCCTTCGATGAGGTCGAAGCCGACGCGCTCTACGCGGTCATGGCCCCGATGAACGGCAGGCTCCACAAGCTGATCGCCCAGTGCGTCAGCGGCATGTCCACCCAGACCGCGCGGGAGCTGGCCTACCGGGCCACCGGGTCGGAGGACGCCCATTCCGACGAGTGCGACCTGCGGGCCTGCTGCGTGAGCGTCGCGGAAAACCTTCATACCATCCCCGACCGCATCGCGCCCGCGGTGCTGTACAGCGCCGACGGCGCGCCCGCGGACGTGGTGGCGTTCGAGTACCGAAGCCGCGCCGACCTGACCGCCGAGCCCTACCCCACCATCTCCGAGGCGATGGACGCCTTCTACCGCTCCCGGGACATGTCCGAGCGCATCGCGCAAAAGAGCGCGGCCATCCATCGGACCCTCAAGAAAAACGTGGAGCGCTGCGAGCGCAAGCTGGCCTTGCAGCGGGAGGCGCTATTGGGCAGCCAGCGGATGGAGGAATACCGGCTCAAGGGCGAGCTATTGACCGCGAACCTGCACCTGGCGAAGAAGGGCATGAGGTCGGTGGATCTGCCCAATTACTACGAGGAGGGCATGCCCACGCTCACCGTGGAGCTGGACGAGAAGCTCTCCCCCGGCCAGAACGGGCAGAAGTACTTCAAATTGTACCAGAAGGCCCGGAACGCCCAGACCCTGGCCGCGGAGCAGATCGAAAAGACCGAGGCGGAGCTCAACTATTTGGAGGGCCAGCTCGACAACCTGACCAAGTGCTCGGGCGAATCCGAGCTGTTCGAGCTTCGTCAGGAATTGGAGAAGTTCGGCTACGTCAAGGCCAACCGCAGCCGACGGCAGATGAAGTCCCTGCCCCCGTCGAAGCCCATGCGGTTCACCGCGCCGTCGGGCCGGACGATACTGGTCGGCAAGAACAACCTGCAAAACGACAAGCTGACCTTCACCGCCCAGCCGGACGAGGTGTGGCTCCACGCCAAGGACATGCCCGGCTCCCACGTCATCATCGTGGACCCGGAGCCGGACGACGCCACCGTCGCCTACGCCGCGCGGCTGGCCGCGGCCTACTCCAAGGGCGGCGCGTCCTCGCGGGTGCCGGTGGACTACACCCTGCGGCGCTACGTGAAGAAGCCCGGCGGCGCCAAGCCCGGGTTCGTCATCTACACCCACCAGCGCACGCTGTCCGTGGAGCCGCTGCGCATCGAGCCGGACGCCGACAGCCAAGGGAGATGATACGATGGACATCCGTCAATACCAGCCCGTCACCTGGGACCAGATCCCGGACCTCGGCCTCTACATGGACCAGGTCATCACCTTCATCGGCCGGGTGTACGCGCCGCTGTACGGGCCGGAGGTCAAGGGCTTCCTGTCCGCTGCGATGATCAACAACTACGTCAAGGCCAGGCTGGTCCCCCGCCCCGCGGGCAAGAAATACAGCCGGGAGCAGATCGCGCTGCTGACGATGATTGTGGCGCTGAAGCAGGTGTGCTCGATGGAGGACATCCGGCAGCTTTTGACCCTCCGCGACGGCCAGACCGTCGAGGGGCTCTACGACACCTTTTGCGCCCGGTTCTCCCAGGTCGTCCGGGCCCTGCGCCCCGAGGACGACGATCCGGACGCCGCCCTGGACTTCGCCATCCGCGCCGCGGGCTATCGCGTGGGCTGCACCGCCGCGCTGGACCGCGCCGCCGCGCCGTAGAATATCCCGGCCCCGCGCCTCCTATACTATTAGGGCATCATTCCTATGCGGAGGCGGGCCATGAAGCGTACCATAATTATAATCCTTTTGATTGTCCTGCTGCTCCCGGCGTGCCGGGCCTCGGAGGCGCTGACCGTCGCCGCCAAGGGCGCGGTGCTGATCGACGCCGCCAGCGGCAGGATATTGTTCGCCCAAAATGCCGACCAGCCCTACCCGATGGCGTCCACCACCAAGGTGATGACCACGTTGCTGGCCCTGGAGCAAGCGAGCCTGGACGAGCCGGTCACCGCGGGCAAGAACGCCGCCGGGGTGACGGGCACGTCCATGTACCTGTCCGAGGGCGAGACGCTGTCCATGGAGCACATGCTGTACGGCCTGATGCTCCGAAGCGGCAACGACGCCGCGGTGGCCGTGGCCGAGCACGTGGCAGGCAGCGTCCCGGCCTTCGCGGAGATGATGAACGCCCGGGCGAAGGAATTGAACGCCAACGCCCACTTCGTCAACCCCCACGGCCTCGACGCCGACGGCCACCAGACCTCCGCGCTGGGCCTGGCCCGCATCATGCGGGAGGCGATGCAGAACCCCACCTTCCGCACCATCACCGGCACCACCCGGAAGATCGTCCCCTGGGTGGGCAACGAATACAGCCGGGTGCTGGAGAACAAGAACAGGCTGCTGACCACCTACGAGGGCGCCACCGGCGGCAAGACCGGCTTCACCAACAAGGCGGGCCGGTGCCTGGTGTTCTCCGCCGAGCGGGACGGCTTGGAGCTGATCGGCGCGGTGCTCAACTGCCCAACATGGTTCGACACGGCCACGGTGATGCTGGACTACGGCTTCGACAACTTCCGCATGGAGCGCGCCTACGACCCGGGCGAGGCGGTGCGGGAGATCGCCGTCGTCAACGGCATCGACGAAGCGGTGGAGGCCGTGGCCGACGGCGGGCTGATGGGCGCGGTGCGCATCGGCGTGCCGGTGGACGTGTCGGTCAGCCTGCCGCCTGCCATCGACGCGCCGGTGCGGGCGGGCGACATCCTCGGCAGCGCGGAGATCAAAAGCGACGGCGACGTGATCGCCCGATGCGATCTCGTCGCCGCCGCTACCGTGGAGCAGGTCAGCCTCGCCCAGGCGTTCACCCGCCTGCTCAGGAATTGGTTTTGGTGGGCGCAGCCGGCCACGCCCTGATCGTCCCGCCGTTCAGGTCGGCGAAGATGACCGCGTCCTCCGTCACGAGCAGCAGCCGGTCGTCGCCCAGCGCCCGTATCTCCCGGTATTCGGCGGGCAGCAATTCGACGCCCGCGCCGTCGATCAGGCCCCAGCGCACGCTGCCGTAGTCCCAGGAGATTTGAAGGCTGTCCAGGTCGGCGCTGTAATACTCCACGCCCTGCATGGTCATGTAGGCGTATCTATCGGCGCACAGGGGCAGCAGCCGCTGGTAGCGGCCCTCGCCCGCGATGCCGCTGGGGTCGATCAGCCGCTGGCCTGCCGCGCCCCATCGACCCTCGGACAATATCACCTGGCCGCCCGCGCCGGGAAAGTACAGCGCCCGGGGCGACGCCTCGTAGACGCCGCGGCCCCGGCTGTTGTAGAGCCGCGCCGCGTCCGCCGCCCAGATGGCCGCGCAGTCGCCCACC
>JAFUWR010000179.1 GCA_017471125.1 Clostridia bacterium
CGCCGCGGGCCAGCCCTGCGCGGACATCCCCATGGGCGGGGCCAGCCCGCTGGGCTCGGTGGGCTTCGCCGCGGGCATGGTGGAGCTTGCGGAACAGGCGGGCGGGCTGCGGTTCGACCGCGTCTACCACGCCACCGGCACCGGCGGCACGATGGCCGGGCTGCACGCCGGGCGGGCGCTGCTGGATATGGATATAAACATCATCTCCGTCGCCGCCAGCCCCAAGGACGAGGCCGCCTACATCGACAAGGTCTATGGCCTGTCCGCCGAGGTGCTTGACATGCTGGGCAGCGACCGCCGCCCCGACCGCGCCGCCATGCGCGTGGATCTGACCCAGTGGCAGCCCGGCTACGAGCAGCCCAGCGCCGCCGCGTCGGAGGCTATACGGCTGCTGGCCCGGACCGAGGGCCTGTTCGTCGACCCCGTTTACACCGGCAAGGCCCTGGCCGCGCTGCTTCGCGACGTGGAGCGCGGCGACATCCGCCCCGGCGAGCGGGTGCTGTTCTGGCACACCGGCGGGGCCACCGCCCTGTTCGCCGAGCCGGAGATCTTGGGCGACGTGACATAGAAGGGAGGATGAAACGTGACTTCTTATTACATCGCAAGCTGCGTGTTCACCGCGCAGTTCCCGGCGCTGAGCCAACGCATACAGGCCTACGTGCGGGACCGCTTCGGCTTCGAGGTCGTGCGCTGCTGCGTGCCCCGGTATAAGTTGAAGGAATTCGAGGGGCGCATGCCCGAGGGGGAACTGCGTGAGGCTTGGACGGCGCTGCCGGATTCCGGGGCCTTCGCGCCGGGGGACGACGTGTATTCCCTGTGCCACAACTGCAACAACATCATCGAGGAGCTGCACCCCGGCGTGGGCGTCCACTCCCTGTGGGAGCTGATCGACCGGGACGACGCCTTTCCCTTCCCCGACTGCGGCGGCATGACCGTCACCGTGCAGGACTGCTGGCGGGCGCGGGACCGGGCCTCGGAGCAGGACGCGGTGCGCAGCCTGCTTCGCAAGATGAACATCGCCTATGTGGAAGTGCCCGAGAACCGGGCGGCGACCCGCTTCTGCGGCTGCTCCCTCTACCGCGCCCAGCCGCCGCGCAACCCCAAATTCGCGCCGAAGCATTACGTGGACGGGGCGCAGGGCCTGTTCGTGCCCCACACCGAGGACGAACAAAAACGCATCATGGAGGCCCACTGTGCGCAGTATAAGACCGGGACCGTGGTGTGCTACTGCCACTACTGCCTGGAGGGGTTGAAGGTCGGCGGTGTGGACGGCAGGCATATGGCGGCGCTGCTGTTCCCGTAGGGCATGTCCAAACATTCACACACGGTTCACACCTTCTCCTATTTCCTATAACATTGGTCTGTTAATATATACCCGTGGGGGGTATAATAGACCGACCCCCGGAGAGAGGCGTGAATACATGGAACAGTACAACGTGACCGGCATGAGCTGCGCGGCTTGCAGCGCGCGGGTGGAGAAGGCCGTGGGCAAGGTGCCCGGGGTGACCGCCTGCTCGGTGAGTCTCTTGACCAATTCCATGGGCGTGGAGGGGTCCGCATCCCCCCAGGCCATCATACAGGCGGTGGAGGAAGCGGGCTACGGCGCGTCGCTGAAGGGCGGGCGTTCCGAGGCCGCCGCCGCAGTGAACGACGAGGAGGCCTTGAAGGACCGGGAGACGCCGGTGCTGAAGCGCCGCCTGATCGCGTCGCTGTGCCTGCTGATCCCGCTGATGTACCTCACCATGGGGCACATGATGTGGGGCTGGCCGCTGCCCAAGTGGTTCGACGGCAACCACGTGGCCATGGGCCTGGTGCAGCTCATACTGACGGGCCTGGTGATGGTCATCAACCAGAAGTTCTTCATCTCGGGCTTCAAGGCCCTGTTCCACCGGGCCCCCAACATGGACACGCTGGTGGCGCTGGGCTCGTCGGCGTCGTTTTTGTGGAGCCTTTACGTGCTGTTCGCCATGACCCGCGCGGTCGTGGACGGCAACAGCGAGGCCGTCATGGGCTACATGATGGACTTCTACTTTGAGTCCGCCGCGATGATACTGACCCTCATCACCGTGGGCAAGATGCTGGAGGCCCGGGCCAAGGGCCGCACCACCGACGCCTTGAAGGGCTTGATGAAGCTGGCCCCCAAGACCGCGGTGCTCGTCCGCGACGGCGCGGAAGTGGAGGTGCCCATCGCCCAGGTGAAGCGCGGCGACGTGTTCGCGGTGAAGCCCGGCGAGAGCATCCCGGTCGACGGCGTGGTCCTCGAAGGCATCAGCGCCGTGAACGAGGCCGCGCTGACGGGCGAATCCATCCCCGTGGACAAGGCGGCGGGCGACGCGGTGTCCGCGGCCACCATCAACCAGTCGGGCTACCTCAAGTGCGAGGCCACCCGCGTGGGCGAGGACACGACCCTTTCCCAGATCATCAAGATGGTCTCCGACGCCGCGGCCACCAAGGCCCCCATCGCCAAGATCGCGGACAAGGTGTCCGGCGTGTTCGTGCCGGTGGTCATCGGCATCGCGCTGGTCACGACCCTGATCTGGCTGCTGGTCGGCCAGACCGCCGGCTACGCGCTGGCCCGGGGCATCTCGGTGCTGGTCATCTCCTGCCCCTGCGCGCTGGGCCTGGCGACGCCGGTGGCCATCATGGTGGGCAACGGCATGGGCGCGAAGAACGGCATACTGTTCAAGACCGCCGTGTCCCTGGAGGAGACGGGCAAGGTCAGCATCGTGGCGCTGGACAAGACCGGCACCATCACCCTGGGCGAGCCGAAGGTGACGGACATCCTGCCCGCGGAGGGCTATGACGAGGCCGCCCTGCTCAGGCTGGCGGCGTCCGTTGAGAAGCGCAGCGAGCACCCGCTGGCCAAGGCCATCATGGCGCTGGCCGACGAGTGGCACGCCGACATCGACGAGGTCGCCGGCTTCACCGCCCTGCCCGGCAACGGCATCGCCGCGGAGCTGGACGGCGCGAGGGTCCTCGGCGGCAGCGCGAAGTACATCGAGTCCCAGGTCGCCATCCCCGACGCCCTGGCGCGACAGGCGCGGGCGCTGGCCGAGGCGGGCAAGACGCCGCTGCTGTTCGCGAGGGACGGCAGGCTCGCGGGCATCATCGCCGTGGCCGACGTCATCAAGGAGGACAGCCCCCAGGCCATCCGGGAGCTGCAGGGCATGGGCATCCGCGTGGCCATGCTGACCGGCGACAACCCCCGCACCGCCAAGGCCATCGGCGACCAGGCGGGCGTGGACGGCGTCATCGCGGGCGTGCTGCCCGACGGCAAGGAGGCCGTGGTGCGGGCGCTGGCCGAGAAGGGCAAGGTCGCCATGGTGGGCGACGGCATCAACGACGCCCCGGCGCTGACCCGGGCCGACATCGGCATCGCCATCGGCGCGGGCACGGACGTGGCCATCGACGCCGCGGACGTGGTGCTGATGAAGAGCCGCCTGTCCGACGTCCCCGCCGCCATCCGCCTGAGCCGCGCCACCCTGCGCAACATCCACGAGAACCTGTTCTGGGCCTTCATCTACAACGTCATCGGCATCCCGCTGGCGGCGGGCTGCTTCATCAAGCTGTTCGGCTGGACGCTGAACCCCATGTTCGGCGCGGCGGCCATGAGCCTGTCCAGCTTCTGCGTGGTGTCCAACGCCCTGCGGCTCAACCTCTTCAAGCTCCGCGATCCCGGGCGCGACAAGAAGGCCGCCCAGCCCGCGGACATCTCCGACGTCATCGCCCAGCTCTCCGCCAGGAGCGCCGAGGGCGAGGGCGTCAGGATGCGCCTCACCATCGAGGGCATGATGTGCGAGCACTGCGAGAAGCGCGTGTGCAAGGCGCTCGAAAAGGTGCCCGGCGTTACCAGCGCCGAGGCCGATCACCACACCGGCATCGCCACGATCAGGGCAACGCAGCCCGTGGACGCCGACGTGTTGAAGCAAGTGGTAGAAGCGCAGGACTACCCGGTCACAGCCGTGGAGACCCTATGACCGACCCGTGAAAAAACCCCCCGCATCGCTGCGGGGGTTTTTCTAATGCACCGTACACACGCCCAGGCTCGAGCCCTCCTCGGCGGCGGATGCGCCGATGAAGTATTCGGTGACCTGGTCGATGTCCTCAGCGTTGCGGAGGGGGTGTCCCTCCGGGATGTAGATCATGGCCACGGTGCGCGTATTGCGGCAGCGGGCGTTGGCGATCTTTCGACTGGTGAGGCACACGCGCACCTGCCGGTGCATGTTGCAGGGCATGGTGGGCTGGGTGCCCTCGAGGTAATAATCGGTGTTGGTGCCGTAGCCGTTCACGTCGTGGGTACAGGCGGCGGTGGGCAGCCGACCGGACACCGCGCAGACCGTGCAGACCGTCAGCCCGTAGTCCACCGGCTGGCCCATCATGATGGGCCGGTCGGCGGTGCAGCCGGTCAGGGTGTGCACCTGCTCCATGATGGCGGCCCACAGGGGCGCGGCGTAGACGCCGCCGGTGGCGTCGGAATTCAGCGGCTTGTAGTTGTCGGAGCCGACCCACACCGCCCCGGCGTAGTAGCCGGTCATGCCGGCGAAGGTGACGCCGATGTTGTTGGTGTTGGTGCCGGTCTTGCCGGCCACGGTCAGCCCGCCGAAGTTGGCCCGGGAGCCGGTGCCCTCGCTGCCGACGCAGCCCTTGAGCACGTCCACCAGCATGTAGGCGGTGGAGGGCTTGAACGCCTGCCAGGTCTCCTGGACCTCGGTGACGTCGATGTACACCGTGCCGTCCGCGTTCAGGATCTGGGTAAAGGCGTAGGGCTCGCGGTAGACGCCGTTGTTGGAGATGGCCCCGAAGGCCGCGGCCATCTCGATGACTGTCAGGCCCGACGAGCCCAGCGCCAGGCCCGAGCCGGTGGCCCAGATGTGGTCCGGGTCCACGCCCAGCTTGAGCAGGTACGTCACCGCGTTCTGCACGCCCACGTAGTCCATCAGCGCGTGGGCGGTGGAGGTGTTGTGGGACTTGTTGATGGCGTAGCGCATGGACTCCACGCCCGTGTAGTCGCCGCCGGAGAAGTTGGTGGGGAAGCCGTCGCCGCCGACCCAGCCCTTGATGGGGATGGGCATGTTCAAGACCGGCGTGCCGGGGGAGAAGCCCATGTCGAAGGCCGGGCCGTATACCGCGAGGGGTTTCAAGGCCGAGCCCACGGGCATGTCGTTTTGATAGGCGCGGTTCAGCTGCTTGCGCTGCACGGGCACGCTCCGGCCGCCCACGATGGCCAGCAGCTCGCCGGTGTGCCAGTTCATCACCGCCGCGGCGCACTGGGGCTGCACCACCGTCAGGTACTCGCCGCCGCCCAGGGACGCCTGGGTGGAGGCGTCGTTGGAGTAGCGCATGCTGGGGTACTGGCTCCAGTTGGTGATGGTGTTCTGCACGGCCTCCTGCACCTGGGCGTTCAAGGACGTGAACACCTTGTAGCCGCCGTTGCGCAGCTTGGTCTCCATGGAGGAGCGGTTCAGCGAGTTGTCCTCCAGGCCCTCCACGCGCAGCATCTTGGTCACCACGTCGTAGATAGAATACTCGACGTAGTAGGCGTTGTCGTACATGGCGTCGCTGGCGGCGGTGGAGTTCTCCACCACGTTCAGCCGCTCGTCGATGGCCTCGTCGTACTCCGCCTGGGTGATGAGCCGCTGCTCCAGCATCTGGCCCAGCACGTAGTCCGTGTTGTCCTCGATGACCTCGGGGGTGTGGCGGCGGTAGTAGTTGCTGCGGGGGTTGTAGCGTGCAGGGTTGCGGATGACGCGGGCCAGCGCCGCGCACTCGCGCAGGGAAAGCTGGCTTAAGTCCTTGCCGAAGTAGTCCTGGGCGGCGATCTTCACGCCGTAGGACGAGCCGCCCATGTAGATGACGTTCAGGTACGCCTCCAATATCTGGTTCTTGGTCAGGCTCTTTTCGAGCTCGATGGCCAGGTACGCCTCCTGCATCTTGCGCTTGTAGGTCTGCTCGCTGTTGAGAAGCGTCAGCTTGACCAACTGGCAAGTGATGGTCGACGCGCCCTGGGTGGAGCCGCCGACCAGGTTGTTCACCAGCGAGCCGAGGATGCGCTTCAGGTCCACGCCGTGGTGCTCGTAGAAGCGGGCGTCCTCGACGGAGATCACCGCGTTGATGAGCTGCTGCGGGATGTCGCCGATCTCCACGTAGATGCGGTTCTCGGAGCCCTTGAACTCCATGATGAGGTTGCCCGAGCTGTCGTAGATGAACGAGGTCTGCGCCTGCGCGCCGATGGCCACAAGGTCCAGGCTGGGCGACGTGTCCACGTATCCTTTGGCAATGCCCGCCACCAGGCCCGCGCCCGTGAGGCCGATCAGCAGGATCACGAAGAACAGCATCTTCACCGTCATCAGGATCACGGAGAATATGAAGTTTCGGTCGTGCTCCCGGGGTTTGAAGAGTATATATTTCAAGCCGGATGTCCTCCTGTGCGTCATAACTATTCCATATTATTATAGCACACAATCCTGTGGGACGCGAGATGTTTTTATGTCGATTTGGTGAATTAATTAGGGAGGAGGGAGTAGGCAGTAGGCAGTAGGGAGTAGGGGAGGACGGCGTAGCGTAGGGGCGCTGCCCTCAGCGCCCGAGGGAACAGGGAACAGGCAACAGGGAACAGGAATACCCGTAGGGGCGCCGTTGCGGCGCCCGCCCGGAGAGGTCGTTACCAATATGGTATTGTTGTTGAAAGACGCAAGGTTTTTTGGTATAATGGAACACAAGGATCGTCACAGGAGGCAATCAAATGAACATAGGCGTATTGGGCGCGGGCACATGGGGCATGGCGCTGTCGCGGATGCTGTACAACACCGGCAGCGCGGTGACCGTGTGGTCGGCCATCCCCGAGGAGATCGACCAGCTCGACCGGGACAGGGCGCAGAAGAACCTGCCGGGGATGGTCATCCCGCGGGGCATAGGGTTCACCAAGGATATTGAAACGGTATGCGCGGGGCGGGACCTCCTGCTGTTCGCGGTGCCGTCGGTGTTCGTGCGGTCCACGGCGCGTCGCGCCGCCGCGCACATCCCGGCGGGGCAGCTCATCGTGGACGTGGCGAAGGGGCTTGAATCGGAGACGCTCAAGACCATGTCCGAGGTCATACTGGACGAGGTCCGGGCCGAGGGCGTCCGCGTGGTGGCGCTGTCCGGGCCGACCCACGCCGAGGAGGTGGCCCAGGACCTGCCCACCACCATCGTGTCCGCCTGCGCGGACCCGGCGGCGGCCAAGGCGGTGCAGGGCGTTTTCATGAACGACGTGATGCGGGTCTACACCAACACGGACATCGTGGGCGTGGAGCTGTGCGGCGCGCTCAAGAACATCATCGCGCTGGCGGCGGGCATCTCGGCGGGCATCGGCTACGGCGACAACGCCAAGGCCGCGCTCATCACCCGGGGGCTGGCGGAGATCAGCCGCCTCGGGGAGAAGATGGGCTGCCTGCACAAGACCTTCTCCGGCCTCGCGGGCATGGGCGACCTGATCGTCACCGCCACCAGCCGCCACAGCCGCAACAACCGCTGCGGCTTCCTGATCGGCCAGGGCGTCAAGCCCGACGAGGCCATCCGGCAGGTGGGCATGGTGGTGGAGGGCGTGAACGCGCTGGACGGCGCGACGGCGCTGGCGAAAAAGTACGGCGTGGAAATGCCCATCGTCGCCGCCGTGGACGCCGTCGTCCATCATGGAGCCGACCCGGCCCAGGAGGTCAAAAACCTCATGAACCGCGACCCCAAGACGGAGCTGTTCTGACCCGCGGTGCGGATGAATGTTCAAAACGAGGAGAAAGCTACAATGGAATACTATGTGGACATCGCGGACATCGAGGTGGTCCGGGCGGTCAACGAATACTTCCCGATCGACGGCTTCACGACCAACCCGAACATCCTGACAAAGACGGACAAGCCGCTTCGCGACCTCTTTGCCGAATACAAGGCCTACATTGACGAGACGGGCCAGCGCCTGTTCGTCCAGGTGACGGCGCGGACGGCGGAGGACATGGTGGCCCAGGCCCAACGGCTCCGCGCCTACTTCGGCGACCGGCTGGTGGTCAAGCTGCCCGCGGTCCGGGAGGGCTACAAGGCGTGCAAGATCTGCAAGGGGCTGGGGATCGACATCTGCGTCACCGTCGTCCACAGCACGATGCAGGCGCTGATGGCCGCCAAGGCCGGCGCGGACTACACCGCCCCGTACATCAGCCACATCGACAACATCGGCGTCGACGGCGTCCACTGCGTGGACGAGATCGTCAAGGCGTTCGACCGGGCGGGCACGGGCTGCAAGGTGCTGGGCGCGAGCTTCCGCACCGTGGAGCAGGTGGACAAGCTGGCCACCGTGGGCTGCCACGCGGTCACCATCACCCCGGAGACCTTCGACATGCTCATCGCCCACCCGTCCACGGACGTGTCGATGGCGGGCTTCTATAAAGCGTGGGAGGATAAGTTCGGCGCGGCCCAGGTGACGGACTGCCTGCCCCCGACCGGGCGATAAAGAAATGTCATAGGATACCTCTAAATACTCAGGATGCCTGCACCCCCTTTTGAGGATGCAGGCATTGTTTGATCGTGGTCAGCCGTTGATCTCGGCCACAGCGGTCTCCGCGGCGGTCTTGCCCGCGGCGGTGTACAGGCCCAGGGAGAAGGAGCCCACGTAGTAGTCGCCGAACAGGGTGGAGGTGGCGCACTCGCCCACGGCGAACAGGTTCTCGATGGGCTGGTCCTCGGTGTCCAGCACGTGGAATTCCTCGTCGGTGATCGCGCCGCCGATGGTGCCCAGGCTGGTGGGGGACAGGTAGATGGCGTATAGCCCGTCCGCGTCGTCATAGGCCACCAGGTGCTCGGCGTCCTTGTCAAACTCGGCGTCCTCGCCCGCCTCGCAGGCGGCCTGGTAGGCGTCGTAGGTGGCCCGCAGCGTCGCGGGGTCCATCTCCAGCGCCTCGGCCAGGGCCTCCACGGTGTCCGCGTGGACGACGGTGTACTTGCCGCCTTTTTCCGCGATGGCGTCGATCTGCTCCAGCAGCGCGGCGTCGGTGTGCGCGGCGTCGTAGAGGGCGTAGTAGGCCGGGGATTTCTCCCGCAGCAGGTAGGTGTTCAGCATGTAGTTGAGCATCGGGTTCTCGTTGCAGAAGCGCTCGCCCTCGGCGTTGACGATCAGCTTGTCGCCGGGGTTCGGCGTGTTGCTCCAATCCATGTGGAAGGAATAGGGGAAGGTGGGCACCTCGGATTTGATGAAGGGGCCGTTGCCCATCTTCGCGCCGATGGCCTCCATCATGCGCGCGCCGTCGCCGGTGGCGCCGGGCGTCGCCTCGGTGGCCAGCCGGATGGTCTCGAGCTCCGGGTTGGCGGCCTTGACGGACTCGGTGTCGTGGGTGGAGCCGCCGGTGGCGATGATGACCTTCTTGGCATAGATGTTGTAGGAACCGGTGTGGTTCTCCACCTTCACGCCCACGGCCACGCCGTCCTCCATCAGGATCTCGGTGGCGCGGGTGTCGGTCAGGGCGACGCCGCCCTTGGAGAAGAAGTAGTCGGTCAGCTCCCGGGTCAGGCCCGCGCCGTGGGCCACGTCGTGGCTCATGATGACGTTGCCTGCGTCGAATACCTCCATCTGAACGCCCATGGTGTCCATCAGGTAGTCGATGGCCGCGCCGGTCTTGGCGGCGAGGGCGGCGAAGAAGTCGTAGTCGGGCTGGCGCACGGAATCGGCGTTGACCTGCTTGTAATAGCTGACGACGCGGTCGAGGGAATCGTCCAGCTCGTCGCCCGCGTGTTCGCCGTCCACGGTCACCAGATAGCCGCCCGCGATCATCAGCGTGCCGCCCAGGTAGGGCTGCTTCTCCACCAGGATGACCTTCGCGCCGTTGTCAGCGGCGGTCGCCGCGGCCACCTGGCCCGCCATGCCGCTGCCGACGACCACGATGTCGGCCTCCATGTCCTCGGTGGGCATGTCCGCGTGGGGCACCTCCACCGCGCGCAGGGCCTTGACGTCCGCGCCGGCCTGCTCCAGGGCGTTGGCGGTGGCGTTGATGACGCCATAGGAGGTCAGCGTCGCGCCGGAAACGGTGTCCACGCCCAGGGACTGGTAGGCCACGATGTCCTCGGGGATGCGGCTCAGCGGCAGGTCGGACACGCCCGCGGAGTCGTGGTGCTCCTTGACGGTCACGTTCTCGATCTTGTCCTCGGTGACGGTCACTTCGACGGTGATGGTGCCGAAGCGCCCCTCGGCGGAGCCTTCATAGGTGCCGGGCGTCATGCCCTCCGCCAGAGCGCAGGCGGGGAGCGTCAGGCACAGCGCCATCAGCAGAGCGATGATCTTTTTCATATCGTTATTCTCCTTCCTCCGTTGTCCTGTCAGATGCTGTGGTAGACCTTGGCGACGATCTTCCAGCCGTCCGCGAACTTCACCAGGGAGTGGTGGTCGATGAAGGACAGGCCGTGCCAGTTCTCGATGACGACGCGCACGATGGCGGTGGTGGGGGTGGATTCGATCACGTCCATGCGGGCGCTGCCGTTGTGGTCGGGGCCGACCTGGTCCACGATGGCGTACAGGTTTTCGATGGAGCCCTGCGCCGCCACGGTGCCGTCGGCGTTCACGCTGTACATCACCGCTCCTGCGTCGAAGGCAGGCTTCATGATCTCGCTCTTTCCCTCGTTGCAGCCGTCGATGTACTTCTGTACGGTGGCTATGATTTCGCTGTAATCCTTGATGCTGGTCCTGTTCATGGCGATCCCTCCGCAATTTTTTTCGGGCGGACTTGACATTTGCCGCGCCTTTCGCTATCATTGTAGCATAAACTTTGGATTGGTCAAGAA
>JAFUWR010000014.1 GCA_017471125.1 Clostridia bacterium
AGGCGGTGGCCGATCTTCGCCGTGCCGGTGTCGGTCAGGAAATAGAGCTGGCGCGGCGCGCCCTTGACGGACGGCGCGTAGGAAGCGCCGGTCTTATTTGCGTTGTCGCTTCCGTTGTCCTTTTTGCCGAAAATGCTGTCGAAAAGTCCCATGTGATTTGCCTCCTTGTCCTGTTTTTTCAGCGGTCGCGCAGGTCCCGGACCAGCAGCGCCGACGCCGCGACGGCGACGACCGCGCCCGCGAGGATGAAGATGAACCAGCCCGCCTTGCCCGGCAGGACGATGCCCTCGGGGTCGTTCGGGTTATAGAGGATGTCTATCTCCCTGCCCACGGCGAAGTCGTCCTTCTTCTGGCCCAGGTCGGAGATATAGGTATTGCCGTCCACCGTATACTCGACCATGACCTCCCAGTCGTCGGTCTCGTTGGAAGTTGTCGCCTCATAGGTGCGCTCCATGGATCGGATCACGCCCTTGGTGGGCAGGAAGGTGTCGTCCTGGCGGATGCCGATCACACCGGCCGCGATGAAGGCCAGGCCGACGAGGATCGCGCCGACCTTCATCAGGCGCTTTAGCGTGTTGGAAAGCCGGATCATGCCGTTTCGCTCCTTTCGCTTTGTGATATTCGGGCCAAAGGCCCGCTGACGGGGGCGCTATCCCTTGGCCCGCTTCCGCAGGTCCTTCTCCATCCAGTCGGTCACGTCCTCGGGCAGGCCCAGCATGGCGGCCAACTGCTTGATGGCCAGCCGGTCGTCGTGCTTGTAGTGCTCGGTGGGCGGGGCGGTGTCGTAGCAGAAGTTCTCGACGACCTCCGCGTCGTAGTCGCAGTCCCGGCGGTATAGCGCGGCCATGCAGTTGTACAGCGCCTGGCCCCAGCGCTGGTGGTAGGAGGAGGTGACGAGGGTCAGCGTGCGGATGTCGTGGGCGCGGAGGATCTCAAAGGTGTTGACGGCGTTGTCCACGGTGGTCATGGCCCGCTCGTCGGTGTAGATGCGGGCGGCGTCGACGCCCTGCTTGACGAGGTAGTCCCGCATCAGCCCCGCCTCGGTGTGGCCGTCCGGGTTGTTCTTGCCGGTGGCGCCGCCGGAGCAGACCAATATGGTGCTGGGGTAGGCCCGGGCCGCGGCCGCGGCGGCGTCGCAGCGGCCCTTCAGCTCGCTGGTCATCGCGCCGTTCTTGAGCTCGTAGCCCAGCACCACGAAGGCGTGGGTCGGGCTGTCGAACAGGCCGGTCTCCTCCAGCTCCGCGGCCTGTCCGTCGTTGTGGTACAGGTTGAGCCGGTAGTCCGGGTCCAGGTACACGCTGCGCCAGTGCTCCGCGATGGCGTCGGCGACGGCGTAGTCCGCCTCGCTCACCGCGCGGATGGCGTCCAGCGTCTGGTCCGCCACCGACAGGTCCGCCGCCGAGGGGCGCTCGTAGGCCACCAGCAGCTCGTTCAACAACACGCCGAACGCCTGCGCGTTCGACGCCTCCACCCGGCACCCCTCGCCCAGGGCGGAGGCGCAGAGCAGCAGGGCGAAGATCGTTACCATCGCCGTGACGCGCCTTGCCATGATCGTCCCCTCCTGATTTTCATCACACAGATTATATCAGACCCGAGGGGTTCTTGCAATCCCTCCCGGCGCGTCGCCCAGGAAACGGGTGGAAAATGTCACAATATCGTGCTATAATGGACGGCGAGAAAGGCGGTGAGCGCATGAAGCGAGCGCTGGTACTGTGCGGCGGCGGGTCGCGGGGGGCCTACGAGATCGGGGCATGGCAGGCGCTTCGGGAGCTGGGCATACGGCTGGACGGGGTCTACGGCACGTCCATCGGCGCGCTGAACGCGGCGCTGGTGGCCCGGGGCGACCCGGACGCGGCGCGGTCGATCTGGCTGAACATCTCCCTGGACAAGATCGTGACCATCGAGGACCCGGACGACTTCGCCGTGGGCCACATGGTGTCCAACAAGCGGGACGTGATCCCGTTCCTGGTGGAGAACGCGAAGCACCTGCGCATGGACGTGACGCCGCTCCAGGAGATGGCCCGCCGGGAGTGCGACGAGGCCGCCATCCGCCGAAGCGGGATGGACCTGGGCGTGATGACCTTCAAGGTGCCGCAGATGCAGGGCCAGCCGGTGACGCTTGGACAGATGAAGCCCGGCGCGGTGGCGGACTGGATCGTGGCGTCGGCGTCGTGCTTCCCGCTGTTCCCGGCCAAGCACATCGACGGCCAGCGCTACATCGACGGCGGCTACTGCGACAACCTGCCCATCGACATGGCGCTGAACGCCGGCGCGGACGAGGTGGTGGCGGTGGAGCTGCACCCCTACGACACCCACCCGGAGTACGCCCGGATGCCGTGGCTCAGGGTCATCCGTCCCCGGCACAGCCTGGGCGGGTTCCTGGACTTCGACCGGCGGCTGATGGCGCGGAGCCTGCGGCTGGGCTACCAGGACGCCATGAAGGTCTACGGCCGGTTCGACGGGTGGCTTTACACGTTCCGGCAGGTCGACGCGCTCAAGGCGATGCCCGCGGCGCGGCGGTACGCCCGGCGGCTTACGGTGTTCGACGCGGAGTTCATGCGCCGCGGGGCGCTGCGCACGGGCCAGCCGGTGAACGCGCCGCTGCTGACCGCGGTCGAGTCGGAGACGGAGCACGCGCCGCTTGAGTGGAAGGACGTGTGGGTCCGGGGGCTCGAGCTGTGCGCCGAGGTGATGGGCTTCCGGGTGGACGCCATCTACGACCCCGACGCGCTGATCCGCCAGATGCGCGGCTTCTGCGCCGCCCAGCCCTGCCCGGAAAAGCTGGACGAGGCGCGGCTGCACGAGGCGTGGAAGGCCGGGCGACGGCAGGTGTTCGCGCTGCTCGTAAACTGGCTCGACCGGCACGACAGCCTCCCGCCCGAGCTGTCCCGCAGGCTCGGCGAGCTGCCGAAGGAGACCGCGGGGGCGATGTTCATGAGGGAAGTGAGGGAGTAGGCAGTAGGCAATAGGCAATAGGCAGTAGTCAGTTACCCGCTGCCGCGCGGTCGTAGGGGCGCTATGCCTTCCCCTTTGGGGAAGGTGGCCGAGCGCAGCGAGGTCGGATGAGGTCAGCGCCCGTCACCCCGTAGGGGCGGCGTTGCGCCGCCCGCCCGGGGACCTCATCCGTCTTGCGCTTCGCGCAATCCACCTTCCCCAAAGGGGAAGGCAAGGGGACGACCTCTCC
>JAFUWR010000180.1 GCA_017471125.1 Clostridia bacterium
CCTTGCCCCCGCCCGGGCGCGGCCGCAGGCCGAAGGCCGACACCGCCGCCCGTGCCGTGAGGCCGTCCGCCGACACGACCAGGTCCACCGGGATCGCCGCCAGATACACCAGCGCCTCCAACAGGGCCACGACGTACACGATCATCCTATACCTCCGCGCATACCCATAGCTTTCCCGTATTGCCCACAAGAATTCTAATTTCGGGGTGGAAATAGATGGTATAATTAAGAGAAAGACGATCGTTCATGACGGGGGTTCGCTATGCCGACCATTTCCGATACGATTTTGGGCGAGGAGATCGTCCTCGAGACCGCGCCCGGCCTGTTCTCCCCGGCCCATGTGGACCGCGGCACGCTGGCGATGCTGGGCGTCGCGGGGTTCGCGCCGGGGCAGAAGGTGCTGGACCTGGGCTGCGGCTGCGGCGTGGTGGGCGTCGTGGCGGCGCGGAAGTGCGGCGCGGGGAATGTGTGGCTTCTCGACGTGGACCCGGCGGCGGTGGCGGTCGCCCGGAGGAATTTGGAGCGCAACGGCGTGGGGGAGGCCCGCTGCCTGGTGTCGGACGGCCTGAGCGCCCTTAATGAGACGGGCTTCGACCTCATACTGTCGAACCCGCCCTACCAGTCGGACTTCGCGGTGGCGAAGGCGTTCATCGAAAAGGGCTTCAACCGCCTGAACATCGGCGGGCGGATGCTGATGGTGACCAAGCGCCGGGAGTGGTACAAGAACAAGCTCGCGGCCATCTTCGGCGGGGTCAAAATTCAGGAGATCGACGGCTACTTCGTGTTCGAGGCCCAGCGCCGCAGCGCGGCCTATGCGCGCAAGCGCCGGAAATAGGTAGCAAAATTGCCACAATCATAAAATTGCGGTAATGATTTCTTTGCTTGACATCACATTTCGTTACGAGTAAAATATAATTGTAGTCGTGTAGAATACAGGTAATTTTGACTATATGGCTCAATTTATTCTGGAAGAATTTGTCCATAATGACGATAAAGGAGGTATGTAAAGAGATGAATGGTGCAATCGTCGCATTGATTGCGCTGATTGCGTTGGCTATTGGCCTGGCGGCGGGCTATTTTTACCGCAAGAACGGCATGGAGAAGAAGATCGGTCAGACCGAGGAATTCGTGACCAACATGCTGGAGGACGCCACCCACAAGGCGGAGGAAAAGAAAAAGGAAGCCGTCCTGGAGGCCAAGGAAGAGATCATCCGCTTGAAGTCGGAGCTTGATAAAGAAGTTCGTGACCGCCGCGCCGAGGTGTCGCGGCTGGAGCGCAGGGTCAACCAGCGCGAGGAGCAATTCGACAAGAAACTGGACAACCTGGAGTCCCGCGAGGAGGCGCTGAACGACAAGTATCGCGAGGCCGAGCGCCTGCAGGCCGAGGCCCAGGAGATGCACGACCGCCAGCAGGCGGAGCTTGAGCGCATCGCCGGCATGACCGCCGACGAGGCCAAGCAGATCCTGATCGACCGCGTCCAGAAGGACGCCTACCACGACGCCGCCGTCATGGTGCGCGAGGTGGAGGCCCAGGCCAAGGAGGAGGCCGACAAGAAGGCCCGCAACATCGTCTCCCTGGCCATCCAGAAGTGCGCCGCCGACCACGTGGCCGAGACCACCGTTTCCGTGGTGGCCCTGCCCAACGACGACATGAAGGGCCGCATCATCGGCCGCGAGGGCCGCAACATCCGCACCCTTGAGACCGCCACCGGCGTCGACCTCATCATCGACGACACCCCGGAGGCCGTCATCATATCCGCCTTCGACCCGGTGCGCCGCGAGATCGCCCGCATCGCGCTGGAGAAGCTCATCATGGACGGCCGCATCCACCCCGCCCGCATCGAGGAGATGGTGGAGAAG
>JAFUWR010000181.1 GCA_017471125.1 Clostridia bacterium
GACCATGCGCCCGATGCCGATGACGAGGAACACCAGGATCAGCAGGCACAGCACGACCGCAACCGGCGCAAGCCAGCCGCGCCGCGGATCCCTCCGCGGCGCGCCGTAGCGTTTATATCGTTTCGCCATTTGTCAGACCACGTACTTGCGGATGAACTCCGGCACTTCCTCCTCGTTGACGCTGATGGAGAGCACGAAGTTGCAGTTGTGGGCCTCGCTGAGCCGTTCGAGCTTTTCAAAGAAGTTTTCCATCTCACTGTCCTGGAGGGGCGTCTTGACCAGCTTCTTGAAGGCGTCCACAGAGATGAGGCTCAGGTCGAAGTCCGCCGACAGCATGCCGCAGATGAAGGCCAGGAATTCGCTGGCGCGGCACTTGTAGGCCACGGGGTACTCGCTGGCGTCCACGAAGCGGATCTCGTGGCGCAGGTCGTACATGTAGCGCTTGTCGTCGTCGATGAACAGTATGTTGCCGTGTTCCACCTTGAGCGCTTCGTTGGTCATGTCGATCAGGCGCTTGGTCTTTCCGCTGCCCTTGTCGCCCAGGATCACTCGGATCATTTTTATCCTCTCCTTTTTTGATCAGGTAGGGGTATATGAATCGTCAGAGGGGCCGCATGACCTCTCTGACATTATTATACATGAGAATGAAGATAAAAACAAGCACCTGTCGAGGAATTAATTTTTGCGGGACTACAAGTACATCGCCTCGTCGCAGAACAGGCGGTCGATGAGCAGGGTGTACGCGCCCAGGGTGCTCAGCTCCTGGATGGAGCGGGTGTCCATCTTGAGCACGAAGGGCTCATCCTCGGCCCCGGTGGCGGCGAAGTACTTGAAGGCGCGAAGCTCCTTGAACAGCGTCGCGCGGAAATGCTCGTCCGCGAAGGCGTAGTCCCCCTGGAACACCACGGCGGTGGGATTGTAGGTGAGCGTCACGTTCCGAAGGGCCGCGGCGAACTGAGTAGCCGCGTATTCAGACAGCCGACGGGCCAGCGGGTCGCCCTTGGCGGACGCCTCGAACATGCCCGGGATGGTCATGCCGTCGATGTCGCTGGCAAGCTCGGAATCGGGGCACTCGCCCGCCCACTTGTGGGCCAGGGTCCTAAGGCGCTCGACGGACACCTGCCGCTCGAAGCAGCCGCGGTAGCCGCAGGCGCAGACCTCGTCGTCCGCGGGATTTATGAGCATGTGGCCGATCTCGCCGATCAGGGAATCCTTGCCGCAGAGCATGTGGCCCCGGGTCATCATGCAGGCCCCGATGCCGCCCCAGCGGGTGAACACCGACACGCCGCGGCTGTGCCTGATTCGGCTGACGGGCAGGTAGCCGCTGCCGCAGACGCGGGCCACGTTCTCCGTCAGCACCGCGACGCCGCTGCCGTAGTGGGCGGCCAGCTTCTCCGCGATGGGGATGTCCTTGCCCCACTCGGGGAACAGGGAATTGTAGCGCAGGCGGTTGGTGCCGCGCTCCATGATGCCGGACGTGGTCAGGCACAGGCCGCGCAGATCCCGCTTGGCGACGCCGTGCCTCTTGAGCAGCCGGTCGCAGGCCGCGATGGTGGCGTCCATGATCTCGTCCACCGGCGCGTTGACGATGTCCTCGCGGGTGTAGTCGCCGATGGTCTCGCAGCGGAAGTTGAACAGCGAGATGTACAGGCAGCTCGGGCAGATGAGCACGTTGAGCAGGTAGCGGTCCGCCGAGAGCGTGAAGAGCTCGGCCCGCTTGCCGCCCATGCTGCCGGAATCCGCCTTGCCGTCGGACACGATGATGCCCTTCTCCAGGAAGAACTGGATGGCCTTCATGACGGTCTGGCGGCTGATGCCGATCTCCCGGGCGATGTCCGCCACCGAGTACACCGCGCCTGATTTGAAGAGCTCAAGGATCTGCATCCTGTTGCTGAGCTTGAGGTCTGAGGGCCGCGTGGCGGCCAGGGCCATATCGAGTTGATGCATACCTGATCCCTCCGGGGTGGTCGTCTCCTTGCTTGTTCCCCACAGAATCAGTATACCATGTTAAATATATGGATGTCAAGATTTACGGCCCGGTTAAGATATAATATTTATCAAAAATCATGTTAAATAATGCGGGATTGATAAAACTGATTGGCGTAATTCGGGTGACAATGACGTTTTCACTTGCAAATCGGACTGCGCTGTGATAAACTGGGCACAGCTATGAAACGGAGGGGACGCCCATGCTCTACGGCCACATCGACCAGGTCACAAAGCCCATATCGCGCATCGTGTTCGGCACAGCCACGCCCGCGCTGTTCAACGCCTTTCGCTCGGTGTACGGCGAAGCGCCGGACTTCAAGCAGCGCCTCGACGCCGCCTTTCAACTGTTGGACGACATGTACGCCGAGGGCGTGAACTGCTTCGACTGCGCGGACCACTACGGCGAGGAGCCGCTGGGCGAGTGGCTGGAGGCCCGGGACCTGCGGGACAAGGCGGTCATACTGGCGAAGGGCGCGCACCACAACCGCTGGCGCAAGCGGGTGACGGACTTCGACATCCTGCACGACGTGCACAACTCCCTGGCGAAGCTCAAGACCGATCATTTGGACATATACATGCTGCACCGGGACGACCCGACCGTCGGGGTGGGGCCGCTGATGGACGCGCTGAACCGCTGCTACGATGAAGGAAAGCTCGGCGCGTTCGGCGGAAGCAACTGGACCATCCCGCGCATCGAGGCAGCCAACGACTACGCGCTCAAGCACGGCCTGCGGCCCTTCACGGTGTCCAGCCCCAACTTCGGCCTGGCCGACCAGGTGTGCGACCTGTGGGGCGGCGGCTGCGTGACGATTTCCGGCCCCGCCAACGCCGACGCCCGGCGGTGGTACGCCGAGAACCGCGTGCCCGTGTTCGCCTATTCCACCATGGCGCGGGGCTTCTTCTCCGGCCGGGTAAAAAGCGACGACCCCGACAGCGCGGCCCGCTGCATGGACGAGTTCGGCGTCAAGGGCTACGTCTGCCCCGAGAACTTCGAGCGCCTCCGCCGGTGCGAGGCGCTGGCCAAGGCCAAGGACCTCACCGTCCCCGAGGTCGCCATGGCCTGGGTCTTCAACCAGCGCGCCCTCGACGTCTACGCCCTCACCGCGCCGACAAAGCGGGAGCATATGCGGACGAACGTCAAAGCGAGCGAGATCGTTCTATCTGATGATGAATGTAAGTGGCTGAACCTGGAATAATGATCCCATATAAAAAGGAGCGCCGAAGCGCTCCGTTTTATATGGGATCACATCAGGCTCCTGTACAGGCCCTTGATCTCCTCCACGTTGGTGTCCCTGGGGTTGCCGGGGCAGCAGGCGTCGGCGAAGGCGGACTCGGAGAGGAACTGCACGTCCTCGTCCTTGAGGATGCCCTTGAGGTCCTGGGGGATGCCCACGTCCTTGGAGAGCTGCTTGACGGCGGCGATGGTGGCGGCACAGGCCTGCTCGTCGTCCATCATGTCGATGCCGGGCACGCACATGGCCTTGCCGATGGCGCGGTAGCGCTTGCCAGCCACGGGCGCGTTGTACTCGAGGCCCGTGGGCAGTATGATGGCGCAGGCGACGCCGTGGGGCGTGTCATACAGGGCGGACAGGCCGTGGGCCATGGAGTGGACGATGCCCAGGCCGACGTTGGAGA
>JAFUWR010000182.1 GCA_017471125.1 Clostridia bacterium
CCGTTGGAATCGCTCATCGCCACGACCTTGGCGCCCAGCTGGGTGGCCTTTTCATTGGCGTAGGTGGCGACGTTGCCGGAGCCGGAGACCACGACCGTGGCGCCCTTGAAGCTCTTGCCGGCGGCGTTGAGCATCTCCTCGGTGAAATAGCACAGGCCGTAGCCGGTGGCCTGGGTGCGCACGAGGCTGCCGCCGTAGGCCAGGCCCTTGCCGGTCAGAACGCCCTCGTACAGGCCGGTGATGCGCTTGTACTGTCCGTACAGATAGCCGATCTCGCGCGCGCCGACGCCGATGTCGCCGGCGGGCACGTCGATATCCTTGCCGACGTACTTGTACAGCTCAGTCATGAAGCTCTGGCAGAAGCGCATGACCTCGAAGTCGCTCTTGCCCTTGGGGTCGAAGTCAGAGCCGCCCTTGCCGCCGCCGATGGGCAGGCCGGTCAGGCTGTTCTTCAGCGTCTGCTCGAAGGCCAGGAACTTCACGGTGTCCTCGGTGACGGAGGGATGCAGCCGCAGGCCGCCCTTGTACGGGCCGATGGCGCTGTTGCCCTGCACGCGATAGCCCCGGTTCACGCGCACGTTGCCCGCGTCGTCGATCCACGGCACGCGGAACTTCACCACGCGCTCCTGCTCCACAAACAGCTCCAGCACGCCGGCCTTGACGTACTCGGGATGCTTCTCCACCACGGGCTCGATGCTCTCCAGCACGCTCCTGACGGTGATGAGGAACTGCTTGTCGTTGGGGTTGCGCGCCTCGACGCGCTGCATCAGGTCGATCAGATATGCATTGTTCAGCGCCATATTTAAGCCTCCTTGCTCATGTCGCATCCGCCCCGTCGCGAGGGGATGTCCGCCCTTGGAAATCGCCGGTCATGCCGGCCACAAGGAATATTATAATCGTAGGTCGCCCGATTTGCAAGAATATTCTTCGTTAAATTGCATTTTGAAATATGACTTTTTTATGTCAATGAATCATCCGCGGCGCCGTTTATGCAGATTTGCCGCCTTTTGTCCCGCTTTTGACCGTGTTCCGCGCATTTTTATCCGCTCCCTGTTGCATCTCAAAACCGCCTGCGCGCCTCAAATGGATTTTTATTTCTCAAAAAATTCACTTGCGTTTGCGAGGGCGTTGGCGTATACTGTTAAATATGAGATTGGGGGTTTCGATATGAACAAGATATACATCCCGGAGGGCTACCGTCCGCCGCTGGGCACCTTCGACACGCAGACGGCCATCGAGTTCATCAAGCACAACTTCCAGCAGGAGCTGGGCTACGCGCTGAACCTGCGCCGGGTGTCCGCGCCGCTGTTCGTGCGGCGGGAGTCGGGCCTGAACGACAACCTGAACGGCGTGGAGCGCCCGGTGGACTTCGACGTGCCCGCCGTGGGCGGCGAGACGGGCGAGGTGGTGCACTCGCTGGCGAAGTGGAAGCGGCTGGCGCTCAAGCGCTACGACTTCCACGTGGGCCGCGGCCTGTACACCGACATGAACGCCATCCGCCGCGACGAGGCGCTGGACAACATCCACTCCATCTACGTGGACCAGTGGGACTGGGAGAAGATCATCACCCGGGAGGACCGCACGCTGGATTATCTGAAGCGCGTCGCCCAGGAGATCGTGCACTGCGTGGTGGACGTGTCCGACCGCCTGCGCCGGGAGTTCCCGTCCGTGCACGTGCACCTGGATCGGGACATGGCCTGCGTCACCACCCAGGAATTAGAGGACATGTACCCCGACCTGGAAAACCCCTCCGACCGGGAGAACGCCTTTTTGAAGGCGCACAGGACCGCGCTCATCATGCAGATCGGCGGCAAGCTCAGATCCGGCAAGCCCCACGACGGCCGCGCCCCCGACTACGACGACTGGGCGCTGAACGGCGACATCCTGTTCTGGAACGACGTGCTGGGCCGCGCGTTCGAGATCAGCTCCATGGGCATCCGCGTGGACGCCGAGTCGCTGGATCGGCAGCTCACCCTCGCCGGGTGCGAGGAGCGCCGCAGCCTGCCCTTCCATAAGATGCTGCTCAACGACGAGCTGCCCCTCACCATCGGCGGCGGCATCGGCCAGAGCCGCCTGTGCATGCTCATGATGGGCAACGCCCACATCGGCGAGGTCCAGTCCAGCATCTGGGACGAGGAGACCAACCGCGTGTGCGCGGAGAAGGGGATATTGTTATTGTGACCCATGAAACAAAAAAACGCGGATCGCTCCGCGTTTTTTTCGTTTCCCGGTCAGAACTTGATCTCCTGTATGAGCTTGAGCACGTCCTCGGCGGGGACGTCCTTGGTGTCGGGGTAGACGGTGAGGCTGACGGTGCCGTCGTCGGCGCTGTACATGAAGAAGTCGCCGTAGTCCTCCTCGGTGACCAGCAGCCCGTCCAGCGGGCCGCATTCGCCGTCCCTGACCACGAAGCGCTTGACCTCGCCCGCGTCGTAGGAGGTGGTCACGTCCACGGTGATGACCGCGCCCGTCTCGTCGTTGACGAGGGTGCAGGTGACGTCCTCGTACTGGGGGTCCACGTCCACGTCGCTCAGCGCGAAGCCCAGGGGCAGCCAGCCGAAGGTGGGCTCGGCGAAGGGCAGCTCGCCCGCGTCGTCGTCGGGCTCGTCCTCGTCGGCATCCTCCTCGCCGCCCGCGGCGGCGAACAGGCCCACCAGCGCCCGCACGTCCTCCCGGGCGTACAGCTTCATGGCGTCGCCGCTCAACCCGGCCAGCAGCTTCCCGGCGTCCAGGTCGGCGAGGGCCACCGCGTCCGCCTCGTTCGCCCGCTGGGCGACCAGGTCGTCGGTGACCACCACGTCGCAGCTCGCGGACCAGGCGTCCTCCCCCATGTCGAAGTACCCGGAGATGTGGGTCGCGCCCACGCCGCGGGCGTCGTGCTGGCCGTCCAGGTTGAAGTCCGCGTGCACGTCCGGCTCGGTCACGTCCAGGGTGCAGTTGACGATCTCCTCGGCGATGTCGTTGTCGGCGTCGCCGGTCAGGTCGTAGTCGAAGGTGAAGTAGATCAGGTCCTCGTCGCCGCCGTTCTCCTCCGTCTCGGCATCGCCCTCGGTGGCGCTCGCGTCGGTCTCGACGCCCTCGGCGTCCTCGGCGGGCGCGGCCTGGGCGGGGTTGCCGGTGAGGTTGTAGGTCACGTGGGCGTCCGCGCCGTCGCGGCTGTACTCGCCGTAGACCGTCAGCGCCAGGTTGTCGTCGACGACCTCCGCCTCGGCGGTGGAATACTCCGTCTCCCCGAAGCGGGACTGGTGTATGGACACCAGGATCGGGTCGTGGTCGGGCACGGCGACGGTCATCTTGCCGTCCAGGATGTCCAGCCCGTTGTCCGCGATGCTCTCGAAGACCCGCATGGACACGTCAAACTTCTGCAACAGCTCTTCAAAGGTGCTCACGCCGCCGAAGCCCAGCTCCTCCGGCGCGGCGGCCAGCATCGCGAAGTACGCCTCGACGTAGTCGGCCATGCGCGCGTCCTCGGCGCAGATGGCGTCCGTCAGCGCGCCGATCTGCCGCCCGTCCAGCGTGTACTCATAGGTATCCACATCGTAAAGCTCGCCCTCGTACTCCACCTGGGCGGGCTTGGCCGCGCCGCGCTCGACGATCTCGCCGTAGAGCGCCCAGGAGCGATCCCGGAGCGCCTGCATGGCCGCACGGTCCCGCATCAGGTCCATCACCTTCACGTAGGCGGCGATGTAGTCGCCCATGAACTCGAAGCCCTGGGCGTCCTCCCCGTCGGCCCCCGTCAGCGCGGCGAGGTCCTCGTTGGTCACCTTCACCGTGGTGTCCGCCCCGTCGCTGCGCAAGAGCAGGCTGTCCGCGGTCACCACCGCCTGGAGGGGCAGGTAGGTCTCGCCGTCGGCGTCCACGTGGAAGTCGATCACGGCCCGCTCCCCGTCCGCGGTCACGCCGAACAGCGCGAACGGCGACAGCGCCACCGCCTCGTCGTTGTGGCTGATCTCCAGGTTCCCAAGCGTCATCACACGGCCCGTCTCCGCCGCCGGTCCCGTCGCGGGCGCCCCGGCCAGCAGCATCGCCACGCTCAAAAGTATCGCAAGCAGGTTCGTCATCATGATCCACCCTCCTTGTCATCGTTAACATTCCCGTCTCATCTTACCATGTTTCATCACAATATGCAACGAAAGTCGATGCAATACCATGTTTTTGACATGGTGTCGTCAAGAAGCAGCGTTGCGTTAAATCCTATGTCCCAAATGGGTAAATGCTTGACCAAGCGCATAGGTGGTGATACAATAGTAGATACAAGGAAGCCGCGAAGGGTCGCGGCACAGGAGGAACACGGATATGCGCGTATACATGGACAACGGGGCGACGACGCGGGTGACCGAACCGGTCATGGCGGCGATGCAGCCCTATTTCTGTGAGATCTTTGGAAACCCCTCGTCGGTGCACGGCTACGGCCGGGAGGCCCGCCGCGCGGTGGAGGCGGCCCGGGCGCAGGTGGCGCGAGCCATCGGCGCGGAGCCCCGGGAGATCTACTTCACCGGCTGCGGCACGGAGGCGGACAACTGGGCCATCCGCGGCGCGGCCTATGCCAACGTCAAGAAGGGCAAGCACATCATCACCACCAACTTCGAGCACCACGCGGTGCTGCACACCTGCAAGCAGCTCGAGAAGGAGGGCTTCGAGGTCACCTACCTGCCGGTGGACGAGGACGGCCTCGTCACCCCCGAGCAGCTCGAGGCGGCCATCCGCCCGGACACCACGCTGGTGACCATCATGTACGCCAACAACGAGATCGGCACCGTGGAGCCCATCCCGGCGCTGGCGGCGGTGGCGAAGGCCAAGGGCGTGCTGTTCCACACGGACGCGGTGCAGGCCATCGGCCACGTGGCCATCGACGTGAAGGCCCAGCAGATCGACATGCTGTCCCTGTCCGGCCACAAGTTCCACGCGCCCAAGGGCATCGGCGCGCTGTACCTGCGGCAGGGCGTGCGGCTCCAGCAGCTCATGCAGGGCGGCGCCCAGGAGCGCAACCAGCGCCCCGGCACCGAGAACCTGGCCGGCATCGTGGGACTGGGCGTGGCCATCGAGCTGGCCACCGCGGACATCGAGGGCCGCGCCGCCCGGATGCGCGAGGTCCGCGACCACATGATCAAGCGCATCATGGACGAGATCCCCTACGTGAAGCTGAACGGCCACCCCACCCAGCGCATGTGCGGCAACGTGAACGTGTCCTTCCAGTTCATCGAGGGCGAGTCGCTGCTTCTGCACCTGGACCTCAAGGGCATCGCGGCGTCCTCCGGCTCCGCCTGCACCTCCGGCTCCCTGGACCCGAGCCACGTGCTGCTGGCCATCGGCCTGCCCCACGAGATCGCCCACGGCTCGCTGCGGCTGAGCCTGTGCGAGGAGAACACCCTCGAGGAGGCCGACTACGTGGTGGACGCGCTGGTGGAGATCGTCGCCAAGCTGCGGGCCATGTCCCCGCTGTACGATGACTTCATCAAGGGCGTGGACGGCGAGCAGGGCGGCGAGGGCTGCTGCTCCGCCTGCCGTCGGCAATAGTATCGCAAAGGAGTTTATTTATGGAATATACTGAACAGGTCATGGACCACTTCATGAATCCCCGGAACATGGGCGAGATGGAGGACCCCAGCGGCGTCGGCACGGTGGGCAACGCCAAGTGCGGCGACATCATGCGCATCTACATCAAGGTGGAGGACGAGGTCATCACCGACGTGAAGTTCAAGACCTTCGGCTGCGGCGCGGCCATCGCCACCTCCAGCAAGGCGACGGAGCTTGTCAAGGGCAAGACGCTGGACGAGGCCCTCACCATCACCAACAAGATGGTCATGGACGCGCTGGGCGGGCTGCCGCCGGTGAAGGTGCACTGCTCCGTGCTGGCCGAGGAGGCCCTGCACGCCGCCATCCAGGACTACAAGGATCGGCTCGCCAACGGCCAGCCCCCCAGGACCGAGGAGAACGACGAGGAAGTCAAGTACGTATAGAAAAATCCCGGCGAAGAGCCGGGTTTTTTCTTAGCTTGCCAAAGTCCCCATACATATGGTATAATCTAACCATACACAAAGCGGGAGGCGACGCCCATGAAGCCGATTTTCGACACGGACGTACAGGAGCTGAAATACAAGGTATTGAAAGAGGTGGCGACGCTGGCGCTGGACGAACAGCTGACGCCCCAGAACACGCTGGCCATCGCGGAGAAGATCATCCCGGACGACGCGAAGCCCACCATGCGCTGCTGCATCTACAAGGAGCGCGCCATCATCAACCAGCGGGTGAAGCTGGCCCTGGGCGGCAACATCCGCAACCCCAACGTGGTGGAGGTCCTGCCCATCGCCTGCGACGAGTGTCCCGTGGACGGCATCACGGTGACCCAGGCGTGCCGCGGCTGCATCGCCCACCACTGCATGAACGCCTGTCCCAAGAACGCCATCACCATCGTGAACCGCCACGCCACCATCGACAAATCGAAGTGCGTGGAGTGCGGCCGCTGCGCCCAGGCGTGCTCCTACGGCGCGATATTGAAGCTCGAGCGCCCGTGCATCAAGGCGTGCAAGGCCAAGGCCATCTCCATGGACCCGGACACCCAGAAGGCCACCATCAAGATGTCCAAGTGCGTGTCCTGCGGCGCGTGCGTGTACCAGTGCCCGTTCGGGGCCATCTCCGACAAGTCCTACCTGACCAAGGCCATCAAGATCATCAAGGAATCCTTCAATAACAAGGTCTACCACACCTACGCGGTGGTGGCCCCGTCCATCGGCGCGCAGTACGCCGACGTGTCCACCGACCAGGTGATGGAGGGCCTGCTCAAGCTGGGCTTCTACCGGGTCGAGGAGGCCGCCTGGGGCGCGGACATGGTCGCCTACCAGGAGGCCAAGGAGCTGGTGGAGGAGGGCTTCCTGACGTCCTCCTGCTGTCCCGCCTTCGTGAGCCTCGCGCAAAAGAACTACCCCACCGTGGCCCCCCACGTGTCCACCAACCCCTCCCCCATGGCGATGATGGCCCAGGCCATCCGCAAGAAGGACCCCACCGCCGAGATCATCTTCATCGGCCCGTGCATCGCCAAGAAGTACGAGACCCTGTACACCGAGGCCAAGAACGTGGTCAACTGCGCCATCACCTTCCTGGAGATGCAGGCCTGGTTCGACGCCGTGGGCGTGGACCTGCACAGCTTGAAGGGCGTGCAGCTCACCAAGTCCTCCTCCTACGGCCGCGGGTTCGCCCGCTGCGGCGGTTTGGGCGACGCGGTGGCCGAGGCCATCAAGGAGATGGGCAACACCGACTTCGAGCTGCGCGCCATCACCTGCAACGGCCTCGCCGAGTGCAACGCCGCGCTGCTCCGCGCCTCCAAGGGCGTCCTCAAGGAGAACTTCATCGAGGGCATGGCCTGCGACGGCGGCTGCATCGGCGGCCCCGCCTGTTTGAGCCACTCCCAGAAGAACAAGCTCCAGTTCGCCAAGTACGAAAAGCTCGACAAGGAGCGCACCATCGTCGACGCCATCGGCCAGTTCGACTCGCCGGACAACTATCAATAACAGCGATGATTACAGCCCCCTCCCGCATGCTTGCGGGAGGGGGCTGTATCGTCATGCTTCGCGCTTCGTGCGCCTCAGTATCAGTATGCCGACCAGCAGCAGCGCCGGGAACACGATGCCGGCGAGGATGCCCTTCTTGAGGTCGTCGCCCAATGCGCTGGACACCATGCCCACCAGCGTCGGCCCGCCGGAGCAGCCCACGTCGCCGCCCAGGGCCAGCAGCGCGAACATGGCGGTCCCGCCGCGGCGCAGGGTGGCGGCGGCCTTGGAGAAGGAGCCGGGCCACATGATGCCCACCGACAGGCCGCACACGGCGCAGCCCACGAGGCTCACCACCGGCGACGGAGACAGGGAGATGCACAGGTAGGTCAGTATGCACAGCACGGACGAGCCGATCATGAAGCGGTCGAGGTCGATCTTATCCCCAAATTTGCCGTAGAACGCCCGGGACGCGCCCATCAGCACCGCGAAGGCCATCGGACCGGCCAGGTCGCCCGCGGCCTTGGAGATGCCCAGCCCCTTCTCGGCGAAGGTGGACGCCCACTGGCTGACGGCCTGCTCGCTGGCCCCGGCGCAGATCATCATGACGAGCAGCACCCAGAACAGC
>JAFUWR010000183.1 GCA_017471125.1 Clostridia bacterium
ACGGCGGCGGAGCGCATGCTTCGCGAGCGGCTGCTGCCCTTCTGGTCGGCGCTGCGGGACGACGCCCACGGCGGCTTCTACGGCTACATGGACTTCGACCTGAACGTGGACAGGGAGGCGGTGAAGGGCTGCATCCTGAACAGCCGCATCCTGTGGTTCTTCTCGGAGGCGGCGATGGCGCTTGGCGACGCGGCGGCCCGGGCCTGCGCGGACCACGCCTATGCGTTCATGCGGGAGCGCTGCTTCGACCGTGAAAACGGCGGGCTCTACTGGAGCGTGACCCATGACGGCCGGCCCGCGGACACCACCAAGCACACCTACAACCAGGCCTTCGGCATCTACGCGCTGTCGGCCTACCACCGCCTGACGGGCAGCGCCGAAGCCCTCGCCGAGGCCCGCGGCCTGTATCGCATCATCGAGACGAGGTGCCGGGACGCGGGCGGCTACCTCGAGGCGTTCACCGGCGACTGGCGGCCCGAGACCAACGACAAGCTCAGCGAGAACGGCGTCATCGCCCAGCGCACCATGAACACGCTGCTGCACGTGTTCGAGGGCTACTCCGGCCTGTACCAGGCGACCCGCGACCCCGAGGTGGGCGACGCTCTCCGCGCCATACTGGACATCTACGAGAATAAGGTGTTCGACCCGGTGAAAAACCGGCAGACGGTGTTCTTCGACCACGAGTACAACGAGCTCATCGACCTGCACAGCTACGGCCACGACATCGAGTCCTCCTGGCTCATCGACTGGGGCGCGAGCCTGTTGGGCGACGACGCGCTGAGCGAACGCATCCGCGCCATCGACGCGCGCTTGGCCGAGAACATCTACAAGACCGCCTACGTGGGCCACAGCCTGCTCAACGAGTGCGACCGGGGCGCGGTGAACACGTCCCGCATCTGGTGGGTGCAGGCCGAGGCGGTGCTGGGCTTCGTGAACCAGTGGCAAAAGACCGGCGAGGGGAAATACCTGGACGCCGCCATCGACATCTGGCGTTACATCGAGACGAAGCTCACCGACCCCCGCACCGGCGAGTGGTTCTGGGAGCTGGACGCCGACGGCGTTCCCTCGAGCCGCAAGCCCATCGTGGAGCCCTGGAAGTGCCCCTACCACAACGGCAGGCTGTGCATGGAGATCATGAAAAGGAGCGTGGACGCCGATGTCTGACATCCAAACCGAATACCGCCGCTGGCTCCAGCGGGCGGACGCGAGCCTCCAGGACGAGCTGCGCCGCATGTCGCCCGAGCAGGTCGAGGACGCCTTCTACCGGGACCTGGCCTTCGGCACCGGCGGGCTGCGGGGCGTCATCGGCGCGGGCACCAATCGCATGAACGTCCACACCGTGGCCAAGGCGTCCCAGGGGCTGGCCAACTACGTGGTCAAGCGCTTTCCGCCCCACCTGCGCCGCATCGCCGTCAGCTACGACTCCCGCATCCTCTCCGACGAGTTCGCCCGCATCGCCGCGGGCGTGTTCGCCGCCAACGACATCCAGGCCATGATCTGGCCCCGGCTGATGCCCACCCCCTGCCTGTCCTGGGCGGTGCGGGCGCTGGACTGCGCCGCGGGCGTGATGGTCACCGCCTCCCACAACCCCGCCAAGTACAACGGCTACAAGGTCTACGGGCCGGACGGCTGCCAGATCACCACCGAGGCCGCGGCGGAGATATTGGCCGAGATCGAGGCGCTGGACGTGTTCGACGGCCCCCGCCGCATGTCCTTCGACGACGGGCTGGTCAGCGGCAGGATCGGCTGGATCCAGAACCGGGTGCTCAAGCGCTACCTCGAGCGGGTGAAGCGCGAGTCGCTGTTGGGCGACGACCCCGCCGACAGGAATGCCACCATCGTCTATTCCCCGCTGAACGGCACAGGCCTGGAGCCGGTGACGCGCATCCTCGCGGAGTGCGGGTACGCCAACGTCACCGTGGTGGAGGAACAGCGCGACCCCGACGGCCATTTCCCCACCTGCCCCTACCCGAACCCGGAGATCCGGGAGGCGATGGCGCTGGGCCTCCAGTACGCGGAACGACTGAACGCCGACCTGCTGCTGGCCACCGACCCGGACTGCGACCGCTGCGGCATCGCCGTGCGGGACGGGGACGGCTACCGGCTGCTGACCGGCAACGAGACGGGCGTGCTGCTGCTGGACTACGTGTGCCAGCGCCGCATCGCCCTGGGCCGCATGCCCGAGCGCCCGGTGATGGTCAAGACCATCGTCACCACCGACATGGCCCAGCGCGTCGCCGCCCGCTACGGCGTCCAGACCGTCAACGTGCTGACGGGCTTCAAGTACATCGGCGAGACCATCGGCAGGCTCGAGGCCCAGGGCGAGGCCGACCGCTATATCTTCGGCTTCGAGGAGAGCTACGGCTACCTGACCGGCGGCTACGTCCGGGACAAGGACGCCGTGGACGCCGCGCTGATGATCTGCGAGATGTTCGCCTGGTACCGCGCCCGGGGCGTGGGCCTGCTCGAGCGCCTGAACCAATTGTATGCCGAGTACGGCTACTGCCTGAACACCCTGCACAGCTACCAGTTCGAGGGCGCGGCGGGCTTCAGGCGCATGCAGCAGGCCATGGCCGCGCTGCGGGGCGGCGTCGCCGAGGTCGGCGGCCGGAAGGTGGAAAGGGTCCTCGACTACGCGCCCGGGCTGGACGGCCTGCCCAAGGCCGACGTGCTCAAGCTCCTGCTCGAGGGCGGCGCGTCCCTGGTGGTGCGTCCCTCCGGCACCGAGCCCAAACTCAAGCTCTACGCCTCCGTCTCCGCCATGGACGAAAAAACCGCCCTCGCGGAGGAGGCGCGGCTGGTCGGGGATATTGAAAAGATACTTGGGATCAATGGATGA
>JAFUWR010000184.1 GCA_017471125.1 Clostridia bacterium
AAGAATCCCAGGGCGGGCTGGTCGCGCTTCCGCAAAGCGGAGTAGCGCGACTGCTTAAAGCGGAAGCGGCGGCAGCGCCGCGCCGATCCTACGGATCGCTGCGCGGGCTGGTCGCGCCTGCCTCTGGCAGTGGCGCGACTGCTACTGGGGAAGGTGGCCCGAAGGGCTGACGGATGAGGTCGTCCCCCGTCCCCCTCAATCGAACAAATCCCGAAGGGATTTGCACCTGAACTCCACACTCCACACTCCTAACTCCACACTCTCTTAAAGCCCCGTATGTTCCCTGATATACTTCCTCGCCTTTATAGCGTACTCCAGCGGATTGGCCTTGGCGGGGTCCTGTTCGGCCTCGACCAGCAGCCAGCCCTCGTACTTGGCCTCGCTGAGCAGCTTGAAGATGGGATCATAGTCCACGCAGCCGTCGCCGGGCACGGTGAACGCGCCGTTGCGCACGGCCTGCAGGAAGCTCCACCCCTCGGGCTTGACCTTCGCCACCACGTCGGCGCGCATGTCCTTGAGATGCACATGGCCCACGCGGTCGACGTACTTCTTGAGCACGGTCAGCGGGTCCTCGCCGGCGAAGGTGAAGTGGCCGGTGTCGTAGCACAGGAACACCAAATCGGGGTCGGTGTTGGCCAGCATGCGGTCGGTCTCCGCGGCGGTCTGCACCACGGTGCCCATGTGATGGTGGAAGCACAGCTTGAAGCCGCGGTCCTTGGCGATCTTGCCCAGACGATTGAGCCCCTTGCAGAAGCGATCCCACTCGGCGTCGTCCATGACGTGCTTCTTGTCGGCCAGCACCGGCGTGTCCACCTGGCCCTGGATGGAGTAGCTCTGCTCGGACACGTTGATGCGGTTCGCGCCCACGGCCGCCAGGAAGTCCAGCTCCTTGGCGAAGTCGGCCTCCACCTGCTCGATGGGCTGGGTGAGGATGAAGGAGGAGAACCAGCGGGAGGCGATGCGCATGCCGCGCAGGTCCAGCTCCCACTTGAGCTCCGCGGGGTCGGAGGGATACTTGTTGCCGATCTCGCAGCCCGTGAAGCCCGCCAGCGCCATCTCGCTCACCGTCTGGCGGAAGGTGTTCTCCGCGCCCAGCTCCGGCATGTCGTCGTTGCACCAGCCGATGGGCGCGATGCCCAGGAATACCTTGCTCGAATCAAACATATGAAACCTCTCCTTTTTCGTCGTTGGCCTATGGCCTGCTGATACCATTATAGCACAAACCTTCAAAGACTTCCACTATAAAACGCAAATAATTGCCCAAAAACACAAAATAAATGCGCAACTTTCTGGATTCTTAACCGATATTATTAAACTAACCCCCTTGCCTTCCCCTCTGGGGAAGGTGGATTGCGCGAAGCGCAAGACGGATGAGGTCCCCCGTCCCCCGCCGTCCGTTCACTACACCATTCCTCGCCGCTTCCCCTCCTCGACCAATATCCGCTCCAGCGCCTCGGGCATCTCCCCGCGCCCGACCATCGCGAGCATCTGCTCCAGCGCGGCGTCGGGCACCTGCTCGAGCGCCCCGGACTCGGAGATCATGTCCAGCAGGTCGCCGTACAGCGCCGCCTCCTCCCCCTCGGGCCACATGGTCTTTTCGACGAAGTCCTCCAGCGCCGCGTCCAGTATGGGCACCGCGTCCCGCCGCTCCAGCGCCACGCCGAGCTGTCCGCACACGTCCGCGAGCAGCGCCTCGGTGCGGGCGTCCTCCACCAGCAGTTCCCGCGGCAGTCCCTGCGCCCGGGCGATGTCCAAAAACGCCCCGCCCAGCGCGTCGGCGTAATCCTCGGCATCGTCGGACAGCGTCATGCCCAGCACCAGGTCGTTGTCCAGGTCCATCACCGCGATCATGTAGGGATAGATGGGCGCCTCGGTCAGCGCCTCCACGGGGATGCTCCCGCCCTGGGCCTCGGCGGACATCGGCTGGAAGAACCTGAACACCCGCGCCCCCCACTGGCCGCCGCCCCGCCGCTGCGTGAGCCGCGCCCGGGTCAGGTCGTCCGCCA